>PUMO01000150.1 GCA_003551405.1 Mollicutes bacterium
ATTTCGCTTTCAATCACTGTCAACCTAGGAGACTTTGACGTATTGATCACTTTACGGAGCTCTTTTTTGATCACTTTTTCAAGTGTCTTTTCATTGGACAAAATGTCATTTAAATGTTCAATGAGGGCTTCAAGGGTTTCTTTTTCCTTTTTGAGCCCCTCTAAATCCGTATGGGACAATTTATAAAGCTGCAACGTCAAAATGGCTTCAGCCTGGTCTTCTGTAAAGACAAACGTACTGGTCAGTTTTTCTTTGGCATCTTTTTTAGAGGTGCTTTTTCGAATCAAGTCAATGACCGCATCAATAATGTCCACCATGTAAATAATACCCTCAACGATATGAAGGCGGTGTTTCGCTTTGCGCAAATCATGATTGGATCGGTTGGTCACCACTTCTTTTTGATGATAGATGTATGCATCAAAAATATTGTAAATACTCATGAGTGATGGGCGCTTATTATTGATGGCGACCATGTTGTAGCTATAGGATTTGGTCAGGTCTGTCTTTTTATGCAAGAAATTGACAACGGCTTGCGGATCAATGCTTTTTTTAACCTCGACCACAATGCGAAGGCCTTCACTGGAGGATTCGTCACGGACTTCCTTGATGCCATCCACTTTCCGTTTCAGACGGATCTCATCGATGGCACGGACCAGATTGGCTTTGTTCACCTCATAAGGAATTTCACTTATGACAATGTCGTGGCCATTGATGTCTACGTTTCCTTTGATTTTGATGCGGCCTTTGCCGGTTTCATACGCTTGGCGAATGCCTTCTTCGCCCTGAACGATGGCGCCTGTAGGAAAATCCGGTCCAGGCATAAGGCTAATGATTTCATCAATGCTCAGTGAGGGCTTATCGATATATTTAATGATGGCGCGGCTGACTTCTTCCAAATTATGCGGCGGTATTTCAGTCGCATACCCTGCAGAAATCCCGCTGGCGCCGTTGATAAGCAAATTGGGGAACCGCGCTGGGAGCACAATCGGTTCATATTCTTCATCGTCAAAATTGGGGGCATAATCCACGGTATATTTATCAATGTCCTGAAGTAAAAACTCACTGACCTTGGCCATTCTAGCTTCCGTATAACGCATCGCCGCAGCACTGTCACCGTCAATGGAGCCATTGTTCCCGTGCATGTCGATGAGTGGTTGACGCATTTTAAAGTCCTGGCTCATGCGGACAATGGCTTCATAGACACTGGAGTCTCCGTGCGGGTGATATTTACCAATGACATCGCCAACAATGCGGGCTGATTTTTTATAAGGCTTTTCCTGAGTCAGTCCAAGACGGTGCATGGCATAAAGAATACGGCGCTGCACAGGTTTGAGCCCATCGCGAACATCGGGCAGTGCACGGTCCTGAATGATATATTTTGAGTAGCGTCCAAAACGCTCACCCATGATGTCTTCTAAGTTTTCATCGATGATCTTGCCTTCGACGAATTCTTCGATGATTTTTTCGATTGATTCAGCCATGGGTCTACTCCTTTATTTGAAAATTGTCTTCGTTCGTAAAAGTCACATTGGATTCGATCCAGTCACGACGGGGTTCCACTTTGTCTCCCATCAGGGTTTTCACTTGTTTTTCCGTATCCGCAAGGTCGTCAATGGTCACTTTGACGAGCGTGCGGCTATTTGGGTCCATCGTGGTTTCATACAGTTGCTGGGCATTCATCTCACCCAGTCCCTTATAACGCTGGATACTTACATTTTTCTTTACTTGAAGCAGACGTTCCAGTTCATCGTCACTCCATGCATAAACCGCTTCAGTTTTCTTGTTTTTCTTAAATGATATCTTATAAAGCGGCGGAAGCGCGATGTACACCCTTCCCGCTTCAATGAGCGGACGCATATAGCGGAAAAAGAAAGTTAGTAACAACACTTGAATGTGCGCCCCATCGGTATCGGCATCAGTCATGATGACAATACGGTTATAATTGCACGCCTCTAGGTCAAAATCACTCGAAAGTCCAGCACCAATGGTGTGAATGATAGTGTTGATTTCTTCATTTTTTAAAACATCTTCAATGCGCGCCTTTTCGGTATTGATGACTTTCCCACGTAAAGGTAGAATCGCTTGAAAGCGACGGTTTCTACCTTGTTTGGCGGACCCACCCGCACTGTCACCCTCAACGAGATAAAGCTCCGTTTTGGTTTTGTCCTTGCTTTGTGCGGGCGCAAGTTTGCCTGAAAGCAGGGGTTCCTTTTTCTTGTTTTTCTTCTCAAGCCGCGCTTCTTCGCGTGCTTTGCGCGCCGCTTCGCGGGCATTTTGCGCATGCAGGGCACGGTCGATCAGATTTTGGGCAAGGTTTGGATTTTCATTAAAAAAATAGGTCAGTTTTTCATTGACAGCGTGTTCAACGGCACTTCTGGCTTCAGCGGTTCCGAGTTTGTTTTTGGTTTGGCCTTCAAACTGCAAATACTGTTCAGGCACACGAATTGAGACAATGGAAGTTAGGCCTTCGCGAATATCTGCGCCTTCAAGTTTCCCGTTTTTCTCTTTAAGAATGCCGGCTTTAACGGCGTAATCATTAAAAATCTTAGTAAGTGCAGCCTTAAAGCCTGTCTCATGGGTTCCCCCATCACGGGTGCGTACATTATTGACAAATGAAAGTACTTGGTCTGTATAAGACTTGGTAAACTGCATCGCAATTTCAACTTGAATGTCTTCATGAAGGGCTTCAAAGAACACCGGTTCATGAATGGCCGTTTTATGTTGGTTCATATATTTGATGTATGAAAGAATGCCTTCTTCATACTGATAGGTTTCACGTTGTTTGCTGCGTTCGTCATTCAAGGTGATTTTTAAGCCTTTTATTAAAAAGGCGCTTTCACGAAGGCGCTCAGATAACGTTTGGTAGTTGAATACTGTGGTTGAAAACACTTTGGGGTCCGGCTTGAACATGACACGGGTGCCCGGGCGTTTGCGTTGGCCGACTTCTTTGAGGCTTGAAACCTTGGCACCACCATCTTTGAAGGTCATGTTGTATTGCACACCATCACG
>PUMO01000072.1 GCA_003551405.1 Mollicutes bacterium
CTTGCTTCGGCTCATTGCCATGAACGCGCGTCCGGAACGACTTTTAATCAAGTTTCTGAATATGATCATGATAAGAACCATCACAACAATCAGTATCACAAAAATGATGGAACGTTGTGTAAAGATAAAGCGATTAAGGTCGATACCCCCTAAGATGGTAATGGTACCGATATCAATCCGCTCACCGCCAAAAATACCAACAGATGTATAAATCTGTCTCAGAATTTCCTGAACAAACAACGTGGTAATTGCCAGATAAATCCCTTGAGATTTCAATGATAGAACACCGATAAACGCACCAATGACTATCCCGCTTAGGATTACCAATAAAACAGCGACTTCAAACGGTAAACCCATATTGAGGAAGATCCCCATACCCAGTGCACCACCACCGATAAAGCCGGCAGTAGCCAAGGATATGAGTGCACTGAAACCAAGTAAAAGGTTCAAGCCAAACGCAGCAACAGTATAAATAATGATTAAAGCGAAGACACTCATCGTTGAACTGCGCATCACGCCGATTTGCGGTAAAATGGCAATTGTTGAGAGCAAAACACCAAATAAGATGTATTGTGCCCAAGGGCGTTCTTTAAAGAAAGTTATGATGGTGTTTAGAGTACTTGTGTTATTTGTCTTCTCAGTCATTTTCAACACCTACACTTTCTCTACCGGTGCTTCTCCGAACAAACCATAAGGTTTGAAGTAAAGGAAAAGCAGGATTAGGATATAGACAATGGCATTGCCCCAAATATCACTGAGGTAAAACATTGCTGAGTTGCGTGCCAGTGCGATGATAAACGCCGCAAAAACAGGGCCAAAGAATGTTTGAAGCCCACCAAATACTGCCGCAAAAAAGGCACTGACCTGTACATCTAACATGAACGTCGGGTTAATACTTGATTGGGGTGCAATAATGATGCCTGCAAGGGCACCAAGCATCGCTGCGGTCGCCCAGGCCATCATCGTGACTGTATTGGTCGGTACACCCATCAACTGGCTCGTAACCTTGTTTGAGGCTGTTACGCGAATGGCAAGGCCCCAGCGCGTATATTGAATAAACCAAAATATGGCGCCCATCAAAGCCACAGAGAGTGCGACTGTGAACATTGTATTAAAGCGTAGGGTGGTTCCCAGAATGTCAACGCCGCCTGTTGGGAAAAAGCGACCCAAACGTATAGGGTCGACACCAAATATGAATGGGATAATTCCTGTCAAAATCATAATGATCCCGAGCGTAATGATTTGTTTATGCATCGGTTTTGAATTTTGTGCAGGACGGATGAAAATCTTATCAATAACGACACCCGTGATAAAGGCTGTGATTAGCGCGATTGGCACAGCAGCCCATATGCTCCAGCCGAGCCACCGGAAGAAAACCGCTGCAACATAGGCATTGAATGTCCCAATCATCCCCTGAGCAAAGTTGGTAACCTTACCGGCGCGGAAAATCAGGACAATCCCCAGTGCGGCCAAGGCATAGACCGCACCGGTTTGCAGACTGTTAAAGAATATTCGAACAGCATTGTCCATTATTGTTCACCCCACTGAATGACGGATGCGCCCCAGACATATCCGATGCCGGCAGCGATAAGACCAATGGTCGATCCATCTTTGATTTTCCCCTCTTTTAGTCCAAGGTGGAGTGAGAGGATTTGATCAATTTGACCCAAATGGCCGTAATCTTCAAGATAAATGGTTTGTTCTTCATTTAAACCAAGTTCCTTGACCATGCCTTCGTGACCACTTCGCTTGATGTGTAAAATTGCCAAGTAGTCTAAATCATCACGTTTTTTACTGGATTTATCAAGTGCCTTATCAATACACTCAAACCAGTTGGGCATGCTGACTTCATTGAGTCGGTCTTTCATTTTCTTAGGTTCCATCAAACGCAGTGATTTATACGCTTGGTCGATATTATCCTTGGTTATTGGGTTTTTCGTTCCACCAATCTCAACACCGGCGGTACGCGCGAGCGTACCGTCGGCTTTTACATGAGATCCTAGGAGGAAATTTTTACCATAATTTTTCTTAAGAATGATGGCACCGGCACCGGCTGATAAATTGTACATCATGGACATGTGCGGATCGGAAAAATCCACAAAGTCTCCGTTGCGGTAGCCACCCACAATCATGACGGTGTCGACATCATCGTCGGCAATCATCATGTCTTTGGCGATTTTGAATGCGCTCAGCGAGGTGGCACACCGGTTTTGCAGATCAATGCCCCAGGCATTGACAGCTCCGATAGCCCCTTGAACATAAAGCGCACTGGTTGTGAGTGGGTATTCTTTCCACTCCTCGCCGATATCTAAAATTACATCGATTTCTTCGGGTTTAACGCCTGTATTGTCAAGCGCGTTTTGGGCAGCATATGCACCCATTTCCTGTGTTCCATCGTGTTCACCGGGTACATAAACTTGTTTAATACCCAGTTTCTTCACGACATTTTCTGCCGTCCAGTTGCCGTTGGTTTTTTCAGCGATTTCTTCTGCGGTAATGGTTTGCTTGGGAAGATAAATGCCTGTTCCAACGACACCGACATGGTTGTCTGCTGACATGGGGATCACTCCTAGTTAGATTCTGTTTAAAGTCTCATGCCACCGTTGACACTAATGACTTGTCCTGTAATGTAGCTTGCCTCTTCACTTGCAAGGAAAAGTGCGGTACTGGCAATTTCATCGGGTTCACCAAGACGGCCAAGCATGGTCATCTTGGCAAATTTATCTAGCAAGTCCTGGGGGACGGTTTTTAAAATATCAGTCATAACATAGCCAGGTGCAATCGCATTGACACGAACCGGTGTGCCTTTGCGGGCAAATTCCTTGGCCCATGTTTTACTAAGTCCAATCACTCCCGCTTTGGTTGCAGAATAATTGGCTTGACCGATGTTGCCATATTCGCCAACAACACTTGAAATATTAATGATGGATCCCCCACCAATTTGTTCCATTTGAGGGCCTACAAGGCGGGTCAGGTTAAATACACCTTTTAAGTTGACGTTCATCACTGCATCCCAGTCTTCTTCGCTCATTTTACGTGTCATGCCATCACGCGTAATGCCTGCGTTGTTGACAAGCACATCAATTTGACCGTATGATTCAATGACTTCATCAAAGAATTTTTGAACGGCTTCACTATCCGTTACATTTAAGATTTTGCCTTCTACATTGTCATGCTTATAATCAAGGTCTTGCATATCTGCGGCAATGACTTTTGCCCCTTCTTGTGCAAAACGTAAGCACATCGCTTTACCGAGGCCTTGTGCGCCGCCAGTAACAACAGCTACTTTATTCTCCAGTCTCATTGTTTACCCTCCAGTTGTTTTAAGATAATGGCTGTGCCCATGCCGCCGCCAATGCATAGCGAGGCCAGGCCATAGTTTTCCTTGCGTTTGAGCATCTCATGGGCAAGGGTGACCGTAATGCGGTTCCCTGATGCCCCAACGGGATGACCAAGTGCAATCGCACCACCGTTGACGTTGGTATAGTCAAGCACGTCTTCGGTTGTTACGTCATACGCTTTTTCAAGGTCTTTAAGTACGCCAAGGCTTTGCGCCGCAAACGCTTCGTTGAGTTCCAAAAGACCAATGTCTTTGAAGGAAACCGCACTGTTTTTAAGCGCATTTTCGATGGCGGGCACAGGACCGAGTCCCATGATTTTAGGATCAATGCCGCCTTGGCCGACCCCTTCTATTTCAAGCAGCGGGGTTAAGTTATACTTTTTCACTGCATCTTCTGAGGCGATCATCATGAATGACGCACCGTCATTGATGCCGCTTGATGTACCTGCTGTCACACTGCCGTCCTTTTTAAAGGCCGGACGCAGTTTTGCGAGTTTTTCTTCAGTGGACGTAGGATTAGGGTGTTCATCAGTATCAAAGACAAAGTCGCCTTTACGGTGCTTAATGGTGATTGGGACGATTTCATCGGTGAATTTGCCAGCGTCAATCGCGGCTTTGGCCCGGCGCTGACTTTCAGCGGCGAAGGCATCCTGTGCTTCACGGCTAATGCCGTATGATTCGACGATGTTTTCAGCGGTCACGCCCATGTGGTATTGGTTGAACACATCGGTAAGCGCATCATCAATCATGTGGTCTTTCGTAGAAAATCCACCCATCTTGATGCCTTTTCTGGCTTTGCCCGGAATCAAATAGGGCGCACCGGACATGGATTCAACCCCACCGGCGATGACCAGGTCACTCATGCCGGCCTGGATATTGGTGTAGGCGTTGATGACACTTTTCATCCCAGAGCCACACACCATGTTGACCGCATACGCGGGGGTTTCAACGGGAAGTCCGGCCTTGATGGAGACTTGACGGGCCACGTTCATCCCGAGCCCTGCAGGAAGGATGTTGCCGACAATGACTTCATCAAACGCGTCAGTTGGTGCACCGGTTTCATTTAACATCGATTTGACTACATCCGCACCATAATCGGCAGGATGCATATCGGACAAAGTTCCCATGAACGCACCAATCGGTGTGCGCTTGGCGCTGACTACATACACTTTTTTCATTTAATTACCTCCTTAAAACTATAAAACAGCACTTTAAATATTATATTTACTTGCTATTTTTATTATCCTCATATATACTAGCAGTGATATGAACGGTAGTTCAATAAATGAACAATCATTCATCTTATGAATACGTGTTCACTATAGCATGAAACGCTTACATTGTCAATATAACACGCTTGTTTTTTAAAGCGGTTTCACTAACTTACAAGGAGGCATCAATAAAATGAAGTTAGATCTCAATATTAAAAAACCGACCACCCGTAATGCCAAAAACACATTTGCGGAAATTGAACGGGGGGCGATTAAACTTTTTTATGAACGCGGGTATCACAACACGACTGTTGCCAACATAACCGCTGAAGCAGGCGTTGCAGCTGGAACTTTCTATTTATATTTCCCCTCAAAAATTGTGCTTTATCAACACATTTTAGGGGTATTTTCTTATAATATCAGAAAATATATTGCGGAAAGAGTCAGTGAAAAAAATACACGGTATGAAAAAGAACGCGAAGGGATTCGCAGTTTCTTTGAATACATGATTGAAAACCCTGAGATGTATAACATCATTTGGGAAGCGCTTTACATTGACTATAATCTCTTCAGACAATATTACCAAACATTTGCGGATCGCTACGTTGTTGGTCTTGAAGAAGCTAAGAAAAATGATGAAATAAGAGACCTGGACAGCGAGGTCATTGCGTATATCCTAATGGGCATCACAAACTTTGTCGGCCTTAAAATTTTGTTTGATCTAGGGAACAATAATATTGATATCGAAAAAATCATTGATGTCATTATGGAATTCCTTGAAAAAGGATTATTTAAAGAAAACGCTCATTAAAAAATCAGGCTCACATCCGGTGTATGTGAGCCTGATTTTATTTATATGATGGAGAGGGTTTCAACGGTGCTTGTATTGTCTTTTCCTGAGTATCAACTTTGGGTTTGAATGTTATGCGTTTATATAAAATATACCCAATTACTGCGATTAAAAAGTTACTTAGAAGCATTGCTTCCCAGATGACTTGCGAACCGCGCGCAGGAAAAAGTCGTGCCATAAAAAGCACTAGTGGAATGCGGATTACCCATAGTCTCGTTACTGAGAGAATAAAGGTGTATTGCGTATTGCCTGTACCGTTAAAGGTCCCAATAAATGTTTGAAATACAGCCATGAGCGGTAAACCAAGTAGTATAAAGAACATGTAATCCACGGTGAGTGCAAGTGCGACGGGATCATCACTCATAAACAATGCGGCTAGGGGTTCACGGACAAACAAGATTAACGTGGCACCAACAACCATAATGGCGTTGGAAAGGATCATGTTTTTACGGAACGTTTCTTTGGCACGGGCAATATTGTGAGCCCCGATGTTTTGACCGATGAACGCGGCTAAAATCGCCCCCATCGCCATCACCGGATGTAAAATCATCGAAAGCAGCCGGTTCCCTACACCAAAGGCCGCAACCGTCTGTTCACCAAATGAATAAATGACACCATTCATCACACCAAAACCAATGGCTGTAATACTTTGGCCCATCGCTGCGGGAACGGCCGTTTTAATAATTTGCTTGGTGGTCACCATTCTTTTATGGAGTGATGAAAAATCAGCGCTGAAAAGATGTCTCGGGGTGAGCGTAACACCATCTTTGGCAAGAAACAAACGAATGATGCCTAGGGGCATAATCAGTGCATGCGCCACGACTGTGGCCAGGGCCGCACCCGGTACCCCTAAATTAAAAACGATGATAAATAGAGGCGAAAGCAAAATATTGAGAAGAATCGCACTACCACTGACGAGTACGGGTGAAAACGTATCACCTGAAGCTTGCCTGATGCCCAGATAAGCAAAAAATGAAAACAGCACGGGAAGTTCAAAGGCGCGAATGCGCATGTAAGCAATACTGTTTTCAAGCACAGTGCCTTCTGCGCCCATCCACTGCATGATATAGGGTGCGCTCATAAAAGCAACGATGTTCAGTATGATACCAGTTGTGATGGCAACAATAACCAAGTTGGCCGCAAAATTTTGTGCTTCGCCATGTTTTTTCGCGCCAAGCGTTTGACTGATTAACGCAGTCCCGGCAATCGATAACCCCATGCCCAGTGACACAAATGTAAACACGACTGGAAACGTCAGTTGAATCGCCGCGACTGACTGTGAAGAAACGGCACCATCAATGAAGGTTACAAAAAACATATCAATGATGTCATGCAGTGTCTTGATGAGATTGTTAATCATCAAAGGAAAGGCTAAAATGATTAAGCCTTTATAGATGTTTTTGTCTTTTAAGATTAAGTGTTGTTTTTTGTCTTCTTTTGTCATTATTGTCTCCTGTTTAGCTAGATGTGTTGAGCTGTGTTTTATTTTGTCGGTTTTTCACCGAAGTATTGATAGAACCTGGTTTTGATGCGTCCGTTAAACAATACACGTGTTTTATCGGCACGTTTTTTGACCGTCCGTTCAAACCCTACGTATGGGGTTAATAAATAATACGAATTTTTCGTGTATTTACGGATGACATCCCCTAAATCCTTATAAAGTAAATCCACTTCTTTTTGTTCCTTGCCAAGTCTATTTCCATAAGGCGGATTGCTGATTACAACGCCATGATCAAGTGAAAAATCAAGGAGACGGAAATCCGATACCTGAAAATGAATGTCTTCATATACCCCAGCTTCCATAGCATTTTCCTTTGCAATTTCAATCATGTCATGTTGAATGTCAGAAGCATAAATATGCAACGGGGTTTCGTGATCAATGGACTGAAGGGCTTCTTTGCGGACTGTTTTACTGAGTTTTTGATCAATAAACACGAACTGTTCATACGCAAAATCACGGTTCAGTCCAGGGGCGATATTTTTAGCGATCATCGCCGCTTCAATTGGAATGGTTCCACTGCCGCAAAAAGGATCCACTAGGATGCGCGAACGGTTATAAAATGACAGTTCAATCATACTTGCGGCGAGCGTTTCCTTGATTGGCGCTTCACCTTGATCAAGGCGGTAACCTCGCTTATGAAGGGCTTCACCAGATGTATCCAGCCACGCTTCAGCATGGTCTTCGAGTATCGTAATGAGAATATCATATTGTGGGCCTTGTTCTTTGAATGTTTCATAAGGATAGACATTTTCCATTGATTGAATCAGCGCTTTTTTACTGATTTTTTGGATGTCACGTAAAGAATAAAGTGTTGATTTTACGCTATTTGCATTGACAATGAACTGTCCGTTTTTTTGTAAATAATCAGAAAAATTTACGTGACTGACTAAGTCAAACAATGCATCAAACGTCAATGCTTGCGCACTGTTTAAAACAATATAGACGTGTTCAGCCGTTCTCAACCACAGATTGGCTTTTGCCATCCCTTGATTGTTCGCTTTAAAATAGACCCGTCCGTTCATGGTTTTAATGATTTCTAGGTTAAGATTTGCTATTTCACGTTTTAGTGTTGCTTCTAGACCAAACGCAGTGGTCGCGACACAAGTATGCATACAATCATTCCTTTGTTAGTTGCTTTTTTATGATATCATTAAATTATTAAAAAATATTGAAATATGCCAATAAAAACAGCATGAACGTTGTTTTATTAATGAACCGTGAAAGGGGGCATCTCGGTGAACCTGGACAAACTTGTCAAACGTTTTAAATCGGGGGATGAAAAAGCGTTTGATGCACTTTACGATGCGACCAAAACCCCAGTGTATTACACAATTTTGCGCATTACTAAGGATCAATCGTTAAGTGAAGATATCATGCAAGAGACATATATGCAAATGATTCAAAAGATTGATCAGTATGAAGCTAAGGGGCAATTTCTTGCCTGGATTAAAACCATTGCGAAAAATAAAGCATTGAACAAGATTAAGGCACGCAGTAAAGAAACCCCTGCGGATACCAGTGCACCTGAGTGGCGAATAAGTGCCAAAACATCGAAAAGTGATGCGCAATATCGTTTGGAAAAAATGTTAAAAATTTTAGATGAAGAGGCCCAGTTTATTGTGGTGCGTCACGTGTTATTGAACGAAACTTTCAAAAGTATCGCCGAATATTTGGATAAACCTCTGGGTACTGTATTATGGAAATACCGTGAGTCGTTAAAAAAAATGAAAAGAGAGGATGGTGGCGATGAAAAAACGGATTAAAGATTTGGCGGACCAAGGCGTCCCTGATTTTAAAGACGATATTAAATCATCTGACACCTACCTAACGTTTATGGCTGAAAGGCAAAGTGAAACGCGTTCATGGCGTTTCAATCCGAATAAAGCCTTTAGTGGCCTTGCGGCAGCTATGGTAATTCTACTGGCTTTCATATTGTTTCCAACGCAGGAAACATCCACTCAATCTTCAACACTATATTTTGAAATCAATCCATCGTTCATGATTGAACTCGATGACGCCGACACTGTAAGCGATGTGGATGGACTCAATCCGGATGGTAACGCCATCGTTGACACATCCATGATTGGCACGCCTTTTGAAGACGCCATGGACACACTCATTGACAATGCACTTGACAATGATTTAATTGATACTGAGCGTTCCGATTTGCTTTATGATGTGCTCAGTGAAAACGATGAATTAAAAGACCGGCATCTAGCGCTTGTTGAAAGCAAACTCTCAGACATTCAAGAATCAAAACTGCCAAGCATGACCATGCATCGGGGCATTGGTGGTGCGCCGACTGAAGCCGAACAAGAGATTGTTGATACATATGATATTGGTCTCATGCATGCGCGATTAATTGGACGGATCATGAGTGAAGATGAAACCAAAACCATTGAAGACCTTGTAGACAAAAGTATGCCTGAACTTATGAATGAACTGGATGAGGGCATGATGCCCGGACAAAACAATGGACCGCGTCATCCGTTTGATGATGAAGACTTTCCGCCCCGTGGCGGCGATAACGGTGGCCCACCGCATGAATAAAGTGCAGCTTTGCGCTGCACTTTTATTTTAAATTGAGTTGTCGCATGCTAATTGTATATAACTCTTGACTGTCATGAACGTTAACAATCGATGAAAAGGATGCAGGTTTGGCATCGTAAAAATATAAGGCGTCTTTGTCCACCGTTTGCCCATAAATTAAATATAGATACGTCTTGGTTGCTTCACGGGGTGTGAACCCTTTACGTGTGAATAAACGCCATAAAAACGCATAAAGCAAAGAAGTGTCTTTCGTTCCGATTTCTGTTTTCACACGCCCTGGATGCACCGTGAAAACATTGATATCCGGATGATACTTCTCTTTAAGTATCTGTGCAATCATCAAGTTATAAAGTTTGGTCCGCGTATAACTTCTTACAGCGTGATACTTTTTAAGAGCCTGAAGATCGTGTTTATCGAAGGCAGCCTTTTTATGTGCTCCGCTTGAAGTAGTAATGATGGTTCCTTTACGTTTTCTTAAGAGCGGTTCAAGACGATGGGAAAAATAAAGCGGCATCAAATGATTGACCTGATACTGAAGCTCAAAACCATCCGTACTCATACGCTTATACTTGGGGACTATCGCCGCGTTATTAATTAAAACATCAATACCAAACGGAAAATCATCGGTTATACGGTTGATGACTTCATTTACAGTAGCCATGTCTGAGAGGTCAGCCTGATAAAGATGAAGATTTTCCTCATAGTCTTCAAGGGTGTTTTTTAAACGGTCAAGCTTATCGGAGCTGCGGCCAACACCTATTACTTTCTCACCCTTTTCACACAATACTTCCACTAATGCGCGGCCAACACCACTTGTCACACCTGTGATAACAATTGTTTTCATATTAAGCGAACGCCAAATATGCAAGCATAATTAAGACAACCAACATCACCAAGAAGGTGATTTTTTTAATGAGACCATAACGTTTAACCATCATTCCAACACTCCCTATGTACGTCATCAACAGTATATCAAATTAAACACTACATTTCAGTACATGCAATAAAAAAAGACACATCAATCGTGTGTCCTTAACAAATTTAAATGGTGCCGCTTGCCGGACTCGAACCAGCAACCTCTTCCTTACCATGGAATTGCTCTACCGATTGGAGCTAAAGCGGCGGATTAAAACCTATATTATTCTAACACGTTTCTCAGTACGCGGCAAGTCAAAAAAATAAAAAGTTCCACAAGTGAAAAACGTCTTAAATAAGACGTTAAGACGTTTTCACATAAACTTTTTCACCGTAAACAGCGGTTGGATAGGTCGTCGAACGTTTCGTTGGCATTTTCAAAAACAACAAGCGCGCTTTTTCTTTCACCGACCCATCTTTGATATCAATCCGGGCTTGATGCGCCTTACATGTCACAATGCCTGCTTCATCCAGCGTCCCTTTGTAAAGGGATGCTTTCATATGGGGACATAGGTCATGGATTGCATAGACTTGATCATTCACATAGGCCAACAATATGGCAATCCCTTCCACATGGACACGCATTTTTCCCTGTTCTTTGAGCACGTCCACATCACAAACATACGTTTCCATTCTTTCACCCTTTCTTAATTTAATCATAACACATATTTAAAGTGGGTGATTCACTCTTGAAAAAAACGGTAACATTGATATAATGATATGATATCCATTTTGTGACAATCGAAAGGAGCCCCCTTATGTTTACAGTAAAAGTTAACGGCCAAAGGAAAACCTTCAACGAAAGGGTCCGTTTAATGGATTTGATTGAAGACAACGAACACCGTTATTTTATCGCACGCGTCAACAACCGTTTGCGTGAGCTTCACTATGAAATCGATTTTGACGCTGATGTTGAATTTCTCGACACTACCCACAGCGAAGCCATTTTTGCCTATGAGGCTTCGCTTAGGTACCTTGTTTCCATGGCGTTTTTAAAACGCTATCCCCAGTATGAATTCAAATTTAACTATTCGCTTTCACGCAGTGTGTTTTGCCATATTACCAATTTGGACAAAGATGACGACCTCGGTGAAATCATGCGGACCCTTCAAGAAGAGATGCAGTGTCTGATTGATAAGGATTTACCAATCACACGTCTTGAGATGAGCAAGGACGAAGCCATTGAATTTTATGAAAAACACAATTATCAAGATAAAATCGATGTCATTAAGTTCCGTCCTGAAGATACGGTCCACTTCTATCAATGCGGAAACTATATCAACTATATGTATGCCTTGATGGTGCCTTCTACAGGGTATTTAAAAGACTTTAAACTCCGACAATACCCACCAGGGTTCCTCATTCAATACCCGCGCGCTGAAGTGGGCGGTGTGATTCCACCCTTTGAAGATGCGCCCACATATGGACGCACCCTGCGGGACGCAAACCGCTGGGCCGAACGCATTGATGCTGGCACCATCGCAAAAATCAATCGTCACGCCAATAAGGAAACGGTCAATGATTTTGTACAAATGAACGAATCCCATCACAACCAAATGCTTGCGGAAATTGGTGAAACCATTAAGAGAAATTCTGATGATATCCGTTTAATCGCAATAGCGGGACCATCTTCAAGCGGGAAAACAACATTTTCGAACCGCTTGCGCATTGAACTCATGACCAAAGGCCTCAAACCAGTAATGATCTCACTTGATGATTATTACCTTGACCGCGACAAAATTGAACCCGATGAGAACGGTCAAATCGATCTTGAACACATCAACACACTGGATATTGAGCTGTTTAACCAAAACATGCTTGACCTCATCCAAGGCAAAGCAGTCAGTATTCCAAAATTTGACTTTATGGAAAAAAAGCGGAACGGCTATAAAAAATTACGCATTGATGCGAACACACCGATTATCATCGAAGGCATCCATGCCCTCAACGAAACACTTACTGAGCTGATTCCGCATCACCAAAAATATAAAATCTTTATTTCACCACAACTCCAGATCAACATCGATTATCAAAACCCAATCTCCATTACCAACTTACGTCTGCTCCGCCGGATAGTCCGTGATAAAAAATTCCGCAACGCCCCCGCCTCAAAGACCATCGACATGTGGCCAAGTGTCAGGCGCGGTGAGTTTAAATGGATTTACCCACATCAAGAAGGGGCGGACTACATCTATAATTCCGGCCTTGCTTATGAACTTGGTGTCATGAAAAAGTACGCGCTTGACACATTAATGGAAATTCCAAGAGAAAGCGAACATTTCATTACCGCCAACCGGCTGATCAAATTTTTGAAATACTTTAAGGATATTGATGACGCTTACGTTCCAAACAATTCACTGCTTAGGGAGTTTATTGGCGGGTCCTTTTTCGAAGATTAATAAAAGGGACGTTTATCCAACTTGGATAAACGTCTTTTTTTAACGGTTTCTTTTCATGTTATAAAGTTGTTCATCGGCACGCTTCAAGGCATTTTCAAACGGTTCATTGCCTTGTTTAATTGCTTTACCCACGGAGGCCTTTGCCGTTTGACCGGAAATGGTAATCGTGATGGTTTCAATGATGCTCTCCAAACGCTCATGATGCACAAATGCCTCATCTTCAAGTACGATTAAAAACTCATCACCGCCCGTTCTGATTATATGCACGGTTTTCAATCCTTCACAGAAGTGCTTTAATTTGTTTGCATAGGCAATGAGTAGTTCATCCCCAGCCACGTGACCGTGAGTGTCGTTGATGGTTTTAAGTTTATCAATGTCACTCGCAATGAGCGCAACATTGAGTTTTTCACTCCATAAAGGTTTCATTGTTTCAAGATAATTACGGTTATTGATTCCTGTCAGTGTATCATGATTTTTTAAGTATTCCATTTCATAAAGCGCGTTGATATACGCGCTTTCATCATAAAATAAATAAAGACGTGCTTGGATGTTTAAACGTTTTATTGCAAAGGGTTTGTCTTTCATGTATAGATAGGGTTTAGCCTGTGATTTATCTAAAATTTCTTGATAGTCTTCATAAATAATGGCAGTTTTCTTCAAGTTATGGAAAAACTCATGAAAGGTATGGGGCTGATTGGGAATGTGGTACGCATCCAAAAAGCCCGGCGAAATTTCTATAATCCTATTGTCTTCATCACAAAGCACGTAATGTTCACGCATGGATTTTATAATGGCGTTGCGACCTTCCACAC
>PUMO01000184.1 GCA_003551405.1 Mollicutes bacterium
TCTGGAACACCTGTTGAGGCTGAGCCTGATACTGGCTATCATTTTGTTCGTTGGGATGATGGTGTTGAGGATAGGGTGAGGATTGATTCTGATGTAGATGATGATATTGATGTTGAGGCAGAGTTTGCAATTAATGAATATGAGATTAGTGTATTTGCAGATCCTGAGGAGGGTGGTAGTGTTGCTGGTGGAGGTACATATACGCACGGAGAAGATGTAACGGTAACTGCTTCTGTAAATACTGATGATGATTATGAATTCCTAGGTTGGACTGAAAATGGCAATACTGTAAGTACGAATTTGAACTATACTTTTACGGCTACGCAGAGTCGTGATTTAGTGGCTAATTTTGCAATTAAGGATTACACGGTAACATATATACCTACTGAGGGAGGTACGGTTGATCCATTATCTAGAACTGTTTACTATGGAGAGACTGTTGATGCTCCAGATATTTTGGAAGATGAAGGTTATGATTTTGTCGATTTCGAAGTTATTACTGGAGAGGGTAATGGTGTCTTAGATATTGAGACTGGAGAAGTGACCAATGTGGTTGGTGATATGGGAGTACAGGTGAATTTTGAGATTAGGCAATATACTCTTGTATATAGTGCAGGGGAGAATGGTAGTATAGATGGGGAGACGGAGCAGACAGTGAATCATGGTGCTTCTGGTTTGGCTGTAGAGGCTATTCCAGATGAGAATTATTCTTTTGTTGAATGGAGTGATGGTTCTACTCACAATCCTCGTATTGATACAAATGTTGATTCGAATGTTGATGTAGTAGCTATTTTTGCAATAGATACTTTTAGTCTAGATTATGCAGTTGTAGGTAATGGTTCAATAGATGGTGAAGCTTCTCAAGTAGTTGAGTATGGTGGTGATGGTACTGAGGTTACTGCTATTCCAGATGAGGGTTACAAGTTTGTTGAGTGGAGTGATGGTTTAGAGACTCCTTCGAGGGTTGATACTAATGTAACGGAGGATATGAGTTTTGAAGCTATTTTTGAAGTTCGAAAGTATACTCTCACCTATACTGCAGGAGAGAACGGTAGTGTAACTGAGGGTAGTGCTTCTCAAAGTGTTGCTCACGGTGATGATGGTAGTTCAGTAGAGGCTGTTCCAGATGAAGGATATTATTTTGTTGAATGGAGTGATGGTGTTACAGATAATCCTAGGACTGATACAAACGTTAAGGAAGATATTGATGTTACAGCTTACTTCTCAGAGGTCGTTTTCTATACTCTCGAGTATATTGCGGGAGACAACGGTAGTATTGAGGGTGAGCTTGTGCAGACTGTAAAGCATGGTGAGGATGGTTTAGAGGTTACAGCGGTAGCGGATGATGGTTTTCATTTCACAAATTGGAGTGACGGTGTTGTTGAGAAATCAAGAGTTGATGTTAATGTAACCGAAGATTTGGAGGTTACTGCATACTTTGAAGAGAATTTTAAGAGATTCTTTGTAGATTCGAAGTTTGATGAATCTACTGAGGGTTGGGGTGAGACTCACTTTGCAGATCTTGCTAGTGCTAAGGATGCTTGCCCTGTTGAGTATCGTTGTGAGTTTAATGTTTCTGATAAAGACAGAGATCTCGTAATGGTTACCGAGGAAGAGGATGACAAGAGAGTTGCTACCTTAGAGCTTAAGAATCCTGCGTTCTCAACGGAAAGTGCTAGCGTTAAGTTCCCTTCTAATGTAAAAGTATCTGCTAGTTTGGATTGGGACGGTAAGTTGAGACTACCTCAGGTTAAAGAGAGTCCTTCGGTATTTCCTAAGCAATATACTAACATATACCTAACCATAAGTGTGGGTAGTGATGATGTTAGATTAGATTTTGATAGTCCTGTTCGTTTACTTCTAGAAGGACAAGCTGGTAGAGATGTCGGCTACATTCTAAGTGGCGAGAGTGAGTTAATTGAGATAGAGGAGGTTTGTGCTTCCGATGGAGACCTAGAGAGTTTAGAGGATGCTTGTAAGATTAATGTAGGTGATGACTTGGTTGTTTGGACTACGCATTTCACAGAATTTGTTGTTTTTGATTATGTTGAAGACGAGGAGGTGGATGATGAGGAAGAGGTAGATGAGCCTGTTGATGAGCCAGAGGAGGTTGTTGAAGAGGAGGAAGAAGTTGTTGAGAGGTTACCTGAGACTGGTTCTAAGACTGCATTGATTAGTATTTTAGCTATATTTACATTAGTTAGTTCTTTGATATTAGGTAAGAGGTTTGATGTTTTTTAGTCCTAAAACAAGAAAACTCCGCTTTATACGGAGTTCCCTTGCAAAATGATAAACTGTCCATTTTTAGGACCTTCTTAGGCCTTCCTCTGGAGTGTAGGATAGATTTGTAAATTATGCAAGGGGGTAATTAAAAAAAATCCATATTTATGTTAAAATAGTCGAATAAATTCTTTAAAATCCGTTACAATGAAGCTATCTTTAGTTATACCCTGCCTCAATGAAGAAGACAACGTAAGTCCTCTTGCAGAAAAGATTCAGGAAGCCTTTTCTAAGAAATTTGATTATGAAGTAATATGGGTGGACGATGGGTCCGATGATAATACTCCCAATGTTATGAGGGAGGTTTGTAAGAAGTACAATGAGCATTCCGCAATTATATTAATGAGAAGAGTTGGGCAGAGTAATGCTCTTATGGCTGGTTTTGATATGGCACAGGGGGAGGATATTGCTACCATGGATGGTGATATTCAGAATGATCCTGATGAGATTCCGACCATGCTTGAGAAGCTCGAGGAGGAGAATTTGGATATGGTTGTGGGTTGGAGAGAGAAGAGATGGGTTGGTAATCCAATCAGGAGGGTGCCTTCTTTGATTGCTAATTGGATTATTAGAAGGTCTTTCAGAAGTATTAATGTTCATGATGCTGGTTGTCCTGTTAAGGTTTGTAAGGCTTCAATTGTTAAGGAGCTTAGAATCTATGGTGAGCTTCATAGGTTTTTAACTTATGTGATTGGTGATATGGGTGCTAGGATTGGTGAGGTGAA
>PUMO01000075.1 GCA_003551405.1 Mollicutes bacterium
CACCTCTGCAGGTTGTGCTCAAGCACCCGTATTCTGTGGCTGCATGGACATCGGTTGTTGAGACTATGCATGCCGGCGCTGGCTACACCTCCAAGGCCACTCGTCAGCTCCGCAAAGGGGCCGGCCCTCTCAATGTGGATGCAGGTTGGTGGGGTCCAGTGTCTACCTTTATGCTGATTGACATTGCTGCGCGCCCTTGCCTTGCAAGGTAGACCTTGATTGAGCTTAATCCTACTTCCCTCCTCAGGTGCAGCGGCGTGTGCGCTCCCCCCAGTCCCTGGGATTGAGGGACCCAGTGGAGGGGGGGTTGGCTAAATGCCCTTGCTGCTTCAAGGAGTGTGCAGCATTGTGCATGGACGCCTGTTTAAGCGTCAAGCAGCACATGGGGTCAGCCGCTGCATCTGATGGCCTGCCAAGCTTCCTACCTGATCCTCTGTTCATCCCACAGTCCACGGTGGCGCATGAACTTGGCGTTGTAGGCGAGCTGTCCGCATTTGCGCCCTCTGCACCTGCTCAAGGGTGCGGCACACGCTTTGCCAGTGCCCACGCCTCGGACCGGACCAAGCGGAGCGACCTCTACCATCGGCAGGGCATGTCTGGGACTATGTGCAGGTATGCGAGTGCAGCTCTGCAGTGTGATGTGCCTCTACCCCCTTGATGCTTACAGGATTACGCTCCTCAACCTTCCTTGTAGGCATGGCATCATGTTCAGATGCTCAAGCCTGCAAGGGCCTGAGCGGCATGGCTACTATGTGCTCGAGCTTGAGCAGGTGTTCCGCGCCTTCAGTCCCGCAAATGGCAGGAGGATTGCCGCTGTCTACCTTGACAATGGCTGCCGCTTCCGCCCATCCCTGGGCAGGTGGGTATTGGAGCCGCTGCACGTTGGGCTTCGTTAGAGCTTGAGGGGAGCGTGCTTCCAGAATGTGCTCCCATCCCTCCTTTGCAGGCTGCAGGCGAGGCTCGCAGAGAGGGATACAGCTGCAGCTGATATGGTGGCCGACCTGGACCTTGCTGTGGGCGCGTGGCACCTGCTCCCTCATGAGGCAAGGTATGATAACGTGGATGCGGGTGGGCACAAAGTCAGCTGGACTGCTGCAGCAATGTGGGCTGCTCCAATCCAAGCTGCGCCCTGATCGCCCCAATCGCAGGTGCCACGTGATGTTCAACGCACGTTACATGGAGGGCACAGGGCTTACCTATGGGGATGTGCCTGAGCAAGTGTGGTCCAAGCTAGTTCCCTTCATGGGTGCAGCATCGTACATGGGTGACAACAGGCGGGAGACGTTCGTCCAATGCGTGGTGGGTGTCCTTGCTGAGCCCACTTTTGCAGCTGCACTTGAGCACATTGTGGCCACTTCATCATCAACTAATGCACGGGTATGCCTGACTCCTTGGCCACAGATTGAGGCCAACGAGGGCAAGAAGCTGGTGACACTACCTGACGTGATGAGCGAGATGTATAAGCGAGCTGTGTGTGTGGAGCATGAGAATGAGAGGTTCCTTTCAAGCAGTGGCCTGCCTTTGCCCTCTGAGACCTACAGGCCTGCAGGCCCACGTGACTCCCCTGATGATGTTGGTGAAGCAAGTCAGGTGAGGGATGAAAGAGCAGGGGAGGGTTGCACCACGGGTGATGCCTCAAGGGAGGTAGCTTTGGTGCAGTTGGCCTAGAGTTGCAAGCTTGCATTGTGCATTGGCCCTCAATATGCTCACTTACTTCCCACGTGTAGGCAGCCGCCCCAAAGAAGCTCACAGACATGCACCACTATGCACACAAGCTGCGCTGCCTTTTTGAGCAAGGTTAGACATCAGGTGTTGTGTCATTGCCTTTCTTCCTGCGCTGCTCCCGGTGCTCACTCACGCAGCTCTCAGTGCTCACACGATGTGCCACCTGCTCTGAAGCCTGCACACGCTTCACACTCCATCCCCACCCGTCCAACCTATGCAGGAGCGGGTACCAGTGTGCAGGATGGAGCATCAGGCGGTGCAGGTCAGGGTGGCTGATGTGTGTCCGCGTGTGTGTTCCTGCTTTGCAGCACAACCATGCAAATGTTTACCAAGTTCAACTAACCCTCCGCAGGAGCGCGCAAGATTGAGGCTGAGGTCAAGGAGCTGGAGGTCAGGCTAAAGATTCTTAAACGGTGGCAGTCAGATGATGGGCAGTACAACATCCACCTCCGTGACTTTAAGGTGCAGTAGTCTGTGAACTTGTGCTTATTCTGATTGAGCTTTGCCAGCGCTAGTGCTGTCAGTCCCTGAACTTGCATTGATGATGCCCCTCCTCTTCAGACGATTATGTCCTATCTTCATCTTTGTCCTCAGGAGATCAGCATCATGAATGTGCAGAGAGAGGTTGAGAAGTACGCCACCATGGTAGCAGCCATCTCACAACGCCAAAGCAAATCCTCCAACAACAATGGCAAAGGCGTGCGAGTTGAGCTCCAAACTGCAAAGACCAAGGCTATCAAAACTCTGACTGCCAAGCTGCGCGAGCTGAAACGTGTGCACGCCCTCCCCTCTGATCTAGACTTGGACGACTCCCTGACTAACTACGACTGTGAAAAGTTTGACCCTACTGACATGCCACAAGTCCTGCCCTGGGCTCCATCTAAATGTCGTGTTGAACCGCGCGTCAAAGCCGAGCAGCACTACCTTCGTGCACGTGAGGAGAAGGCTTTGGTGACAAGGAAGGTCCGGTCCGCCATCTCCTTCTACGAGCACCACATCCAGGTTAGGGGCAGAAGGCCTTTGCTGCGCTTGCTTGCACCTGTGCCCCACCATGAACCCCACCCACCTGCAGCGTGGGCGGCCATCAGAACTGGGCGCGCACGCCAGTGCACGCTCTCTGCTGCACACACCCTCGCTCACACCTGTGCCCCACCATGAACCCCACCCACCTGCAGCGTGGGCGGCCATCTGAAATGGATGCGAACGCCAGTGCATGCTCTCTGCTGCACACACCCTTGCACACACCTGTGCCCCACCATCA
>PUMO01000118.1 GCA_003551405.1 Mollicutes bacterium
GTTCCCATTGACCATTCTGCAATGGTAACCGCGGGGTTGATATGTGCGCCGCTGATCCAGCCGGTTGCATAAACAGCCATGGCAACACCAAGACCCCAACCAAATGTAATGACGATCCAACCAGAACCATTTGATTTGGTTCCTTTAAGGACAACGCCGGCCACAACACCAACACCGAAGATAAGAAGTGTCATGGTACCAAAAAACTCTGCTACATACTGTGCAAATCCTACATCCATTCAATTTTCCTCCTATAAATTAATATAATATAACTAAAAGCCCAGCGAAAGCGGCCGCGTCTAAAAAAAACGGCGGTAGCTTTCGCTGGGCTCTAAGTCTCCACACGAAAAATTATTAACATTTACATAAGTAGTTATAGCATTGATTGTAAGCGTTGTCAATGTTGGTACACCCAAAAACATTATCCCACTAAAGTATTGGCCCCAACTTTTTGTTAAAGTTTTGAATCGTGATATCGCATGTTTTTCCATTGCATGTTTTAAGCATAAAACGGCCTTATAAGCGCGTATACGCTTTCTCCTTCTTCCCCTTTTTCACTTCTTAAAACATCTGAAAAATTTTGATGTTTGCATTGTTTGAAAAAAGATTAAAAATTTGATTCCCCACGCAATTAACATTATACATCCATAATTAATGAACACGCTTTTATTATATCATTGTCTCGGTAAATTACACCATTATTTCGAATAAAAAGGCAATTTTCATAAAATCTTCATCGATTATCTATCAACTGTGCTTGATGGTTAAAAAACGCGCGATACCCAAATCTTAAGAAAAGGAAGGTTGTTAATGCCACGCCACCTAAGATTCCAAGCATAATACCAATTTGATACATGATCGCTGTAACTGGCAGAACACCAGAGAGAATTTGACCGGTCATCATGCCCGGCAAAAAGATAATCCCCATGCCAAGCATGTTGTTAATCGTTGGCATGATGGCTGAGTCAAAGGCTTCATCGATGATAGATTTTGACGCGTCTTTCGGGGTGGCCCCCAGTATTAACGCTTCACTAACCTGCGCCGTATCACTCGTAAAACGGTTCACCATGGTATGAACCCCGAGCGTTATACCCGTCATGGCATTACCGACAATCATACCCGCTATAGGAATAAAGTATTGTGGATCATAAATTGGTTCCACGCGGATGACAACAAACAGGAAGTAAAGCAGTACAATCAGGGTGCCCCCAGGAAGCGCCGCCGCAATCACACGTTTTAGCGTTGGATTCAGTTGTCCTTTAAATTTAGAGAATACCGTATATATTGCAAACCCTTGCATAATTATTATAATGAGCGTAGTAATGAGCGGATGTGGATTTTCAATTACCCAAGTAAGTAAAAACCCAACAATAATCAGCTGAACACTCATCCGCAATGTCGCAATAATTAGTTCGCGTTCGCGGTTGATAGCCCTTAGTTTCAATATACCAAGAACAATTATCACAAAAATATACGCAAGCAGTAATTGCCATATACTTAAATCGATAATCCCATTATCCATCGTTTGTTTCCTCCTTGATATGGCCATGGTCCACCGTGAAAATACGCTCGCCATATGCCTTCGCAATGCTTCTTGAATGTGTAACCATTACAAGTGTTTTTTGCTTGGATTTAACAAAATCGACCAAGGTATCAATCACGTCCGCCTCCGTTTGATCATCAAGTGCGCTGGAAGGCTCATCAAGCAAGTAGACATCCCCATCCAGCATTAAAATACGGGCTAAAGCCAAGCGCTGCGCCTCACCACCACTTAATGTGGAAACATTTTTATCGAGTGTTTTATCCAGTCGAACCATGCGCAAAACGTCCTTAAGTGATGACTCAGGCGGTGCTTGCTTTGCATGAAACTCAAATGGCTTGATGAGATTATCTTTTATGGTGCCCTCAAATAAATAAGGGTGCTGATCCAAAAGAAGGACACGACGTCGGTGACCAACACTATCAAGGGTTTCCAGGGGCTCCCCTTCAAAATGAATCTCACCGGATTCAGGTGAGATCATTTTATTGAGCATTTTGAGCAGTGTTGTTTTTCCACCCCCACTCAAACCGATCAGACATGTGATTTTTCCTTCGTCAATCGTCATGGCAGGGATATCCAGTATGCCTTTATAGTGTATGTTTTTTAGCTCAAACATGTCATTCATCCTTTGGTGGTTTCATAATATTTAAAAACGTTCTGCGTTCCTTAGCGATATAAAGACGATAAAAGAAAGGGAAAAGCTTATAGGACCATTTGAAAAGTTTAGAAGGATAAATATGCTTTTTGTCTTTTTTTAATCCTTTAATCATCGTGCGAACCACATGCTCTGGTGATTGGACCGGCCATGGCTTGTGGGTTTGCTTGGCACGGGTAAAAAACGGAGTTTTCGTTGCGACTGGATACACTCTCAACAATTGTTGATCACTGCGCGTGAATTCAAGTTCAAAACTGTCAAAAAACCCTCGGAGCGCAGCTTTTGATGCACTATAAAGCGCATAGCCGGGCATGGAAAGATAACTCGATGCGCTGAGTGTTGCCATAAACGCAAACGGTTGGTCATGGTAAAGTTCTCGCATTTTAACGGCACTATAAATCACACTGCGCGTGTTGGTATCGAGAATGCTGTCAATATGACGCTTATCCGCTGATTTTAATATTTCATAGTAGGTAAAACCCGCATTGGCTATAAACAAATCAATTGAGCCCAGATGGGCCCCAGCCATTTCAAACAAATTATCAACGCCTTCATACGTACTAACATCCAAATTTTTAACTGTTAAATTTTCATGGACAAGCGTCAATGATGTTTCAATCGTACGTGAAACTGCGAAAACAATTGCACCTTCTTCAAGCAGGGCTTCAAGCAACCGTTTTCCGATGCCGCTGGACGCACCAGTTAAAACGATGCGTTTGTTTTTCAATTCCATAGATGCACCCCTCCACAGGCAGTGTATTATTTATCCCATGGTAAAA
>PUMO01000081.1 GCA_003551405.1 Mollicutes bacterium
ATTGAATCGATGCAGCGCAGTGATCACTATGATGTTGCCACGCCAGAAAATTGGCATCCTGGCGACGATGTATTGCTCCCCCCGCCATCTAACAAGCCACTGGCTGACCACCGTAAATCATCGGATGATGAATCCATGCGGTGTTATGATTGGTACATATGTTTTATCAAGGATCAATCGTTATAACTGCCTTGCAAGCGTGATGCAAGGTAGTTTTTTATGCACGGTTGTGATACAATGAAGACGTCTATTTTTCTATATTTTTTCGAGGTGACCCCCATGAAAGAAACATTCCAAAACGGTTTAAAAACGTATTCAGACTTGGTGCAAATGAAAAACTTCAAACGCAGTGAACTTTGGCTCAAAGGGACTTTGTTACCTTTTGCCCTCATCATTCACTCTTTTCTTTTCATTGTTGCGTTTGTCTTTTACCTGATTGAACGTCTGTTTTCCCATTTTTTCAAATGGTTTATTACCGTACAGGCAACACTGCTTCAGAAAAAAGCAAGCGCGCCGCAGGCGATGCGCAAATTCTATACAATTGGCAGTGTGCTTGCGTTTATCGTTTTTTTACCATTTATTTTAGTTTATTATCTCGCCATGCTTTTTAAATATACTGCCAAACATCTGATGAAAAACCTTGTATTCGCCCTTGATTTTTCGGATGCACTCTCACAGGAAAACTACTTAATATTCGACGATGTGGATGTCACTAGCGGCATGCAGATGAGTGGAATGATGAAAGATTTATCACAAACCCAGGCACTTGGCAGCGCGTTTGAACAAATTGTGACCCAACGAAGCAAAGATCAAGGCCGTCATCGACATGACGACATCGATCAACAATAAACTGGAGGATACTATGTACGAATCTTATAAATCGTTTTTGCTCAGTCAAGATATATTCGATTGGCTTGAATGGGCCCCAGCCGTTGCCAATGATGATTTGGATACGTTTTTAACGCATTATGACCCAAGTGATGATTCAATCATGTTTGATCCCATTGAGCTTGCCATTGCGTATGATGCGGAAAGCATTTTTGCATTTTTAATCGAAACGTATGATTATAGTGATTTTTATAACCAGGTGGACTTTTCGTTGCTCATTTTAACGCTCATGTTTAAGCGGGAGCATTTTTTAATGATGGCGCTTGAACATTTCAATTTCGCTACAGAACATATGCTTGAAATGTATGAATACATTATTCTTTATAAGGACAATGAGTATTTCAAGCAATTTTATGAAAACTATTCCATCTCACCAGCCTACCAACAAGAACTGCTTAGACTATCGTTGAACAATTATGAGATTTTCATGTATTTGAGTGCACGCTTAGACGAAACGCTCTTGCTTGAAGATTCGAATATCATCTATGATTTAGTGTCTTTTCATCCAACGTTGCTGGACGTGATTGATGCGCTTCGTGACATGGATGAATTTAAGGATACGGACTTGTTTATGAATGTCTTGCAGCTTGAACACACCGACTCCTTCAATAAATCTTTAAAATTTTTACTTGATCGCGGATGGGACATCAATGCATATAATGCCTATGGTGTGACCCTTTATCATCAGGCGTTGCGTTTTGCCAAAGACCCGCTTTACGTCGAAACACTGATTAACCGTGGTGCAGATGTGAATAAAAAAACATCACTGGGGTATCCCCCGGCGCATCAACTTTTACTGCGGGAGACGAAATTCACATTGGAACTGAAGGATTATGTTGATTTTTCCGCAAAGGATGCAAGTGGTTACACCCTTCAAGATTATGACAGTGTTCTGCGTAATCCGCATTTAAATTTCGAAGACATATTGAGCGTTGTCAAAGTCGTGCTCAATATGGAGGAAGATAACTTCTATGAACTGAGTGAAGATGAATTTTATCACATTGCACAGCTTCAGGGCATTGAGATTTTCATGCCGTATGTAACACTTTTAAAAACCGAAAGTGCACGGCTTAAGGAAACCTACATGCACACACTGGAAAGCGACGGCATAAGAGCGCATGATGTGCGGCCGCTCACTGATATGTTTCCAGGTAAGTTTGATATCGATGTCAATAAGACACTTCAGCTCGACCTTGATTTTTGGGACATCAATGATGCGGTGATCGAACACTTCAAACAATTTGCAGTGCATCATCAAACCCAACTGATTGTAGAGAGTGAAGAAGAAAGTATCAACCAACGCGGACAAGTTGCGTTTGAAATCTATCCTTCAGGCAATGTCATCAAACGCGCTGTTGTCTATTCCAATCCCGTTGATGTCTTCTATCTAAACTTTTATTATGCCATCCCGATTAAAAACATTACCTATAATCCCACCGCCAAAAAACCAGAACGCTTTTTAAATTAAAGCGTGGAAAGGACCATTATATGGCCATAGAAACTAAAAGCATCGCCCTTTTGATCGATGCGGAGAACATTTCTCCAAAATACATCGAAATCATCATTGATGAGGCGAATAAATATGGAAACATCACCTATCGCCGCGTATACGGTGATTGGACAACCGATAATTTAAAACCCTGGAAAAGCAAAATCAATGATTTTGCGCTCACCCCCATCCAGCAAAACAAATATACTGAAAGTGGATCTAAGAATGTTTCGGATTTTACATTAATCATTGATGCAATGGATATTTTATATTCAGGAAAAGTAGAAGGCTTTTGTATCATTTCCTCAGACAGTGACTTCACGAAACTGGTAACCCGTTTACGTGAAGACAATATGTTTGTCTTCGGAATGGGAGAATCAAAAACACCGATTTCACTGGTCAATGCCTGTGAAACGTTTGCGTATTTGGATAAAATGCATGCCGATACAAAAGAAGAACCCGAAGAAGCGGACAAGCCAAAAACCAAACCGGCGGCCAAAAAGAAAAACGGTAAAAAGAAACCTGAAAGTTCCATTACACCACTTTCGACCATTGAAAAAGAACTTAAAAACATCATCAAAACCAATCAAGAA
>PUMO01000123.1 GCA_003551405.1 Mollicutes bacterium
CAGATGATCATGGGTTTCATCGGTTCTTTCAAGGAGTGCGCGTTTCAATGACACAACCATGGCATCCGTTTGTTTGTTGTTTTCATGGATTTTATCCGTATATAGCCGGTTTTCAGCGCGGGTGAACGCGGTTTCAATGGGTTCGTTTTTTCGGATGTTGGCGTACCCAATCGCAACGCACGGGACCAAGTCAGCCCGCTTATTTTCAAATGCATGTTTTATCGCTGTCGTCGTCGTGGATAAATCAAGGGATGTCTCATCAACTGCGGCCACAAATTCATCCCCGCCCAGGCGGATGATTTTGGTGTTTTTAGGCAAATGCGATTTTAAAATGTCCGCAAAGTGTTTTAAAAGCTTGTCGCCTTCGTGGTGTCCAAAGACATCATTGATCAGTTTGAGTCCGTTGATATCCGCAATGATGAGTAGTCTTACTTCGTCTGGATGGTTTAAGATATATTCATGATAATACCGGCGATTAAAAACGCCAGTTAAAACATCGTGATAGCTTTTGAATGTCAAGGTTTGTTCTTTTTTAACTTCTTTAGTCATATCCATACCGCTTTGTATGAATAGGTCATAACCTTCTGTGTCCGTCCCCAAATAAGTGGTGTGCCAGTCGACATAGATGGGTTCTCCGCTTTTTGCGACCATGCGTTTAAGCCCATCATGAACATGGATTTTGGACTTAATGTCTGTTAAATATTCTATGCTAAAGTGTGCCACCTCACTGTAAAAAAGGTAGTTGAGACGGTTCAAGGTGGGAATCGATACATCTGAACACTCAAGGCTTTGTTTGAAGCCTTCAGACAATGCAAGAATTTCACCTGTTGAACGGTAAATAAAGGTAGGAAAGGGAAGGGATCGCACGGTTTGGGTTGTGAGTGACTGCAATTTTTCAAGGCTGTCTTTTTGCGTTTGAATGGTTTCCCCTTGGCTTTTCAGGGTCTCTTCAAGCGCACTGGAAAAACGTAATCTGCGTTCAACCAAAACATAAATAATAAAAGCGGATAACAACACAAAGCCCAACCCTTTAATGATTGAGAAAAACGCCATCTCCTCAAGCTCGTTGGAAATGGTAAAAAAGAACCAATCAGAAAATATAATCCAAATGACGCTAATCATGCCATAAATGATAGCAATCATAAGGGCGTCACGTTTTGATGCTTTCATAAACTATCCCCCTCATCATTCACTTGCATTTTATCATACCCGGTAACCTTCACAAAAGATTATTGAACCAGCACACGATTTTATGGTGCTGAAGGTGTTTGTCGTGGTTGTAAACAATGAAAAAATAGGCTATAATTAGTAATTGTTAGGGCTTACAATGTTTAGAGAGGACGTTTAATGATGAAACGCACTGCACTTTACGAACAACATATAAAACTGAACGCCAAAATGGTAGAATTTGCCGGTTATGAAATGCCTGTTCAATATAGCACCATCAAAGAAGAACATCACGCGGTAAGACATAAAGCTGGAGTCTTTGATGTCTCGCACATGGGCGAAATTCGCGCAGTCGGACCTGAAGCGACAGAATTTATGGACTATGTCTTCACCAACAGTGTCCATAGCGCCCGTGCCAATCAAGTCGTCTATGGTTTTTTGACGCAGGAAGATGGTGGTGTGGTCGATGATTTTTTGGCCTATAAAATCAATGAACGCAATTATTGGTTGGTGGTCAATGCGGCCAATAAGGATAAGGATTATGCGTGGCTTTTGAAACACGCAGTGGATTTTGATGTTGAAATAATCGATGAAAGCAATCGTTATAGCGAAATCGCCCTGCAGGGGCCCTTGGCCGAAACCATGCTTCAAATGCATACGACCTATGATTTATCGTCGATGAAACCTTTTACCTTTGATGAAATAACGCTCGATGATGCTGGCTTCACCGTCTCACGTACAGGCTATACAGGTGAAGATGGATTTGAAATATATGGCAATCATGATGACATTAAACTTTTATTCAAGCATTTGCTTGTTGATCATGATGACCTTATTCCTTGCGGGCTCGGTGCCCGCGATACACTCCGTTATGAAGTGGCGTTGCCGCTTTATGGTCATGAAATCAGTGAGACAATCACCCCGCTTGAAGCTGGGTATAAATTTGCGGTGGATTTCAACAAGCCGTCCTTCATTGGACGCGAGGCCCTGATCAAACAAAAAGAAGTGGGTCTTACACGACGCATTGTCGGGCTTGAAATTAAAGATAAAGGCATCGCGCGTGATGGTGCGGAAGTGTTTAAGGACGAAACAAAAATCGGTCATGTAACCACGGGGTATATGTCCCCTTCAATGGGCAAGGCCCTTGCGCTTGCGCTCATTGATACACCCTATGACAAACGGGGCACAGCAGTATCGATCAAGGTGCGTAAACGCATGCTTGAGGCTGAAGTGATAAAAAAGAAATTGTTACAAAAATAAAATTGAGGAGTGAAAAGCATGAACACACCAAAAGAACTTTACTATAACAAAACCCACGAATGGGTCAAAGTTGAAAATGGGACGGCCCTTATTGGCATCACTGATTTTGCACAAAGTGAACTCGGCGAGGTTGTATTTGTAGAGCTGCCTGAAGAAAATGATGAAATTAAAGCAGGTGAAGAATTTGCGGCCATTGAATCCGTTAAAGCCGCATCAGACTTAATCGCACCGATCAGTGGCGTGATTGTCAAAATTAATGAAGAACTTGAAGATTCACCGGAACTCATCAATGAAGATCCTTACGCCAACTGGATCATCAAAGTGGAAATTGAAGACAAACAAGAACTCGAAGCATTGTTAAGCAGTGAGGATTACGACAAATTAAGTGAATAAATGAGCCAAGGGGGCGCTTCAATGTTTAAATATTTACCACATACTCAGGCTGATATCGATGCGATGTTAAAAGCCATCGGAGTTGATTCAGTCGAAGAACTTTACCGCGACATCCCAGAAGAACTGCGCGATTTTTCACTCGATATAC
>PUMO01000212.1 GCA_003551405.1 Mollicutes bacterium
CAAAGAACACATCATAGCCTTTGCGGTCTGCGGTAAACACTTTTTGTCGTACCCCGCCGACACTGCCGATTGAGCCATCAATATTAATGGTGCCTGTGCCCGTCATGCGAATGTCCTTGGTCAAATCTTCTTCACTGAGCGCATTATAAATGTGAAGAGTTTGCATGATTCCTCCAGACGGCCCACCAACGAGGGTCCCACGGACACTAAGTGGCACTTCAGCATCGGTTATGTCATAATAGGTCCGCATATTAAATCCAAACACGCACTCACCATCACGCTCGAAGCGTTCCTGTGTAATTTCCATGATTTCCCCATCACGCTTCACCGTGAATGCATGTTCTCCGCATTCAGCCTCACTGAGTGCTTCGTCAATATCTTCGCTGCCGTTTACTTCAAGCACAATATCACCGATTTCAAGATCTCCTATGGCGTAATTGTAAATCAGATTGACAATGCGCTGTTCTTCATATTCAATCCGCATGCCAAGGGCTTCAAGTGATGTGATGAATGAAGCGTCAATCGAGGTGTTCCTGGCGACCTGGCCGCTTTGAAAATTCGCCGAATCACTGACGTGTTGGCGGCTTTCAGGCAAGGCGCTAATATCGTGGCGTTCATCAAACATTGAGGTGATAAACTGAAAAAATGTTACACGGTCGAGCCCCATCACGTAGATGCTTGTGACTGGGTTTTGTTGCGTATGGGTCTCTGCGTCCAGTTCAACATAATCACCGACCACACTCGTATCACCAGGCGTGGTGATGCGGTAATCAATGCGGTAGGTCAGTAAAAAGGCAATGAACAAATAAGGAATCGCCAAAATGATTAAGTAAGGGCGCGCACGGCGAAACATCTCACGCATGGGTTAACTCCAGATTCAATGGCGCCATTTGGCGCATTGTGACGCCCGCATCACGGAGCATGCGCATCGACGCCTTGACACTGGCGGCTTCTTGATATTTGTTTTCAACATACACGATCTCCTTAATACCGCTTTGAATGATCAGTTTCGCGCATTCATGACATGGAAATAACGTCACATAAAGGGTGGCATCATCCAAGGACACCGTCGCATTCAAAATGGCGTTTGGTTCCGCATGGACGACGTAGGGATATTTGGTGTTGATGAACTCACCATCACTTTCCCACGGATAGGCATCATCATCTATGCCAAAGGGAAAACCATTATAACCAATGCCGACAATGCGTTTTTTGGCATTGACGATGCAGGCCCCCACTTGTGTGTTTGGGTCCTTGCTGCGCATCGCGGAAAGTTTGGCAACACCCATGAAATAATCATCCCAGCTAATGTAATCGGACCGCTTCATATGATCACTCCTCAACGTCGCTGACGCTGCTCAAATTCACATGACAATACCCATTAGGATTTTTGTCCAAGTAATCTTGATGATAGCTTTCTGCTTCATAAAAGGGTAGATTCGTTTTGAATGTAAGCTGCAATGGTTTTTTATACTGGCCTTTCACCGACGCAACAAAGGCATCAATGATCTTTTTTTGTTCACGGTCGTAATTGTAGATGCCCGTGCGGTATTGCATCCCTATGTCATTGCCTTGTTTATTGATTGCGGTTGGATCGATAATATTGAAAAAATGTTTAAGCAATGTTTCAAATGGCAAAATGTCAGGATCATAGACCACGCGGGTGGCTTCAGCGTGGCCTGAACCTGAACACACCTCTTCATAGGTTGGATTTGGTTTTTGTCCATCGATATAGCCCACACTGGTTTCCTTGACACCATCAATCAGTTTGAAGTACGCTTCGACGCCCCAAAAACAGCCGCCGGCCAAAATGATTTCCTTTTGCATATTAACCCTCCATTAGTTTGGTAATAATATATTGTGCGGCCCGCAAACCAGCCGTTGCTGGCACAAATGGATTGGACGCAATAAAATCGAGCGTCGAATCCTTGAGCGGGGCTTCTTTGGCATGTACAACATCAAGTGATTCAATGTTGTTGGTTCTTAAATATTTTCGAAGTTTACGTGCCATGGGGTCATAGGTGGTTGAAAAAATATCAGTAATGCATACTGTGTCCATATTAAGACGGTTCCCTTGTCCTGTGGTTGATAAAATGGGCACACCAATTTCCCGAGCAGAGACAATCAGTGTGACTTTATCTTTCAGCGAATCAATGGCATCATAAATGTAATCGATGTTTGCATCCATGATCAATGATTGGCTTTCTTGGTTAAAACGTGTGTAGTGCGTGGTCACCTTAACGTCAGGATTAATAGCTTCTGCGCGTTGTTTGAGCACGTCGGTTTTGCTGAGGCCAATCGTATCATGGGTCGCAATGATCAGACGGTTTAAATTGTTGGTTTCAATCACATCACCGTCCATGAGGATAAGATGCCCGACCCCCATGCGAACCAGTCCTTCAACAGCGTAGGCACCGACGCCTCCGCACCCAATCACGGCGACTGTCTTTTCTTTTAGCCCTTCAAGCGCCGCCGAACCATAAAGCGGCACAAGCCGCGCAAGGCCTTCGCTAATCATTGTTTTTAGTCTGGATGCCGAGATCGGCCTTTTGCGCTGCGCTGATGGTGCTTGGCGCATCACTCATCAAATCATGGGCACTTGCGGTTTTAGGGAAGGCAATCACATCACGAATATTGCTGGTTCCACTCAGCAGCATGACCAAACGGTCAAGTCCAAATGCGATGCCGCCGTGAGGTGGGACACCGTATTCAAGGGCATCGAGTAAAAAGCCAAATTGCTCGCGTGCAGTGGCTTCATCCATACCAAGCGCTTCAAACACAGCCTTTTGCATCGTCATATCATGAATACGAAGCGAGACACCACCGAGTTCCTGACCCTTAACAACAAGGTCATAACCGTAAGCAAGCACATTGTGTGGATCATTTTTTAAGCCGTTTAATGAATGCGCCTGTGTGAATGGGTGATGCAAAGCATAATGACGGTCCGTTTCTTCATCATATTCAAA
>PUMO01000220.1 GCA_003551405.1 Mollicutes bacterium
TATCATTTGTGCAATTTATTTTAATAGATTCTACACAGTTATTATTTTTATATATACTATTACTGCGCTTAATATTCATTTAGACACCTTTTTAAATATACTTCCTTATATTCACCTTATTGAAAGCTTGCTATGGCTAATAGGCTCCGCTTTACTACTTTAATACGCATTCAAAACCCTATACCCTATAATTTCCCATAACTTCTTATTATGCAACACTCACTTCACGGGATTTTTCGCTTGTGCAAGAAGTCCTAAGCAAAATAGAGATTTATTTTTAAAATTTAAAAACGTGTTCTTTGCATTTGCACCACAGCTTTTTTATCACACTGTACAACCAAAATATCGAATAGCTCGTCAATACAAGATATGCAGGAATTATAGGCACTCTATACCTACCACTAGCGTCAATCAGGCCAAAAGATGATATTACAGAAAAAAATATTATGATAAATATTAATATAGTGATTTCTAAACATTTATTCTTTTGATAATTCTTAGGATTTGTATAATCCTTATTTTCTTAGTCTTCACAGTTGATTCCGTTATTTTTGTTTATAATGTCATTTAAATTTTTATGATAATGATATTACTGAAAACATGAAGAAACCCATGCCTTACAAGGAGGGGTGTGCCATGAAAAGACCCATTTTAAAAATCAGTCTTTTAAGTGTAATTTTTACACTTGTTTTGGCATCTGCACACCCACCTTCTAAAGCCATGGGCTTTTTTGATAACTTCAACCAAAGTGTTTCTACGCAAATTACTATAGGTGAGTGGGAAACAAGCTTGGGAGATTTGCCGACATATGATGAGATACGATTTAACGTTGACGAAATTGAAGTAGGCGATCGTTTTATATTTGAAGGTAAAGTGTTTGAATTTAGACGTCTTGGTGGGGCATTCGATAATAACGAAGTTATAGCGCCTACTGGCGATGTTTTAAGAAGCAATGGGCCGTTTCAGGAAATTACAAATGAATGGCGTGAATATAACACCTATGAAACAGGAGATACCGTTATTTTTAACGATGTAAAATATGAGGCCAGAAACAACGGCGCCAACAATCAAGTGCCTGGTGAAGGCAATGCTTGGCAAGCAATTACTGATGAATGGCAAGCGTTTAATACCTACACTGAAGGCGATACAGTCATTTTCGATGGAATGGAATATGAAGCTAGACAATGGACGCAGGGTGATCAGCCTGATGAAAGTTATGAATGGCAGGCACTGACCGATGAGTGGCAATTTTTCAATACTTATGATGAAGGCGACATTGTTATTTTTGAAGGGATAGAATACGAAGCACAATATTTTACACAAGGTGACGCCCCTGATGAGAATGTAGGCATTGGTGAGCCATGGGAAATTATTGATTAATCAAAAGACATTGACACATTCAATCGTTTGCGTTTTTTATTCAAAGTATAACCGATTGATGGATTGTCATTGTCTTTTTTTGTAGGTCTATTTTGTGATTAAGATAAATGGATGGTTTTATTGACACGCTTATCATTGAGCGCTATAATGTAGTCAACCGTAGAAGAACCTGCGTTCATGCGTGGTATAGAGAGAGTGTGGCTGGTGGAAACACTCCCGCAAAATGGGCTTGACAGTTCTGAGGGCTTTTTTGAAATATAGTAGAAAAAGACGTAGTGCTGCGTTAAAGCGTTAGGGCCGGTTTTGACCGGAAATAAGGTGGTACCGCGGATAAATGTTCGCCCTTGGATTAAGGGTGATTTTTTTATATGTATGAGGAGGCAACCATGATACGAAAAATGAAAGGCACCTATGACATTACGGATGACATTGGCTATTTCCAACAAATTGAAAAACAAATTGACCGTGTCTCCAAGTTGTTTAACTTTAAAGAAATAAGAACCCCGCACTTTGAAGCGCGTGAACTGTTTCACCGCAGTGTGGGCAGTGAAACCGATATTGTGAGTAAAGAAACGTATGACTTTGAAGACCGGGGTGGGCGCATCAATACCCTTCGCCCAGAAGGCACGGCCGGCATTGTGCGTGCCTATGTTGAAAACAAATTGTATGCATCGCGTGAACAACCCCAAAAGTATTATTACTATGGGTCGATGTTTCGCTATGAACGTCCGCAAAAGGGACGTTTCCGTGAATTTCGCCAGTTCGGAGCTGAGGCGTTTGGTTCCAATAACCCTGCCATTGACGCGGAAATGATCGCTTACGCTGTGACGCTTTTGCGTGCGCTTAAAATTAAGGATGTTACGGTGCATCTCAATTCACTGGGAGATCAAACGTCAAAACGCCAGTATGAAGCGGCGCTTAAAGATCATTTCAAACCGCATTTAGACGATTTGTGTCAAGACTGCAAGACACGCTACAGTGATAACCCGCTCAGAATATTGGACTGTAAAGTGGACGCGGCGCATGAGAGCATGAAAACGGCGCCACGTACACTCGATTATTTAACTGATGAAGCAGGCAAACACTTTGACAGTGTGAAAGAGATTCTCACGTCAATGGACATTGACGCGGTTGTTGATCATAATTTGGTACGTGGGCTTGATTATTATACGCATACGGTGTTTGAACTCAAAGTAAGCCCGGATTTGCTTGGCAATCAAAATGCCATTTGCGGGGGCGGACGCTATAATCAGCTTGTGGAAAGTTTGGACGGGCCACCAACGCCCGCAGTAGGCTTTGCGTTTGGGATTGAACGTCTTGTGGTGGCTCTTAAAGCCAATGAAACCAACGTGCCGGCACCCTACTTGCATTTATACATGCTCATCATGGGTGATGTCCGCAAAGAAGCAAGTAAACTCATGCAGCGGCTTAGAATGGGCGGACTGATGGTGGACGGTGATTACATGGACAAAAGCATGAAAGCCCAGTTCAAACAATCTGCCATTCAAGGAGCCCGCTTTGTAGGCATCATGGGCGAAGACGAAGTTAAAGCCGGCAAACTCACCATTAAAGACCAACAA
>PUMO01000188.1 GCA_003551405.1 Mollicutes bacterium
AGGGTCATGGGTATTGAATTTAGTGTAATCATCCATGGTGTAGGTATAAGGCCTTGGGTCGTCTTTGTGGGCGTCTAGTGTTTTTTGAACCCACCCATCGATCATTTTGTCAAAACAATCATAGTTTTGTTCATAATATGTGAAATTGAACGCCAGTTCACGGCGGACAACCAATTGTTCCAAAAAGGCGTTTTTACTTTCCGTTTTAACGGATGCGGCGTTGACTTTTCGGTAAATAAGCATGGGGGAAATCATCCCATAATGAAGGTAGGGACTCAGCCTGGAAACCGCATTGCTGGAAGGATCATTACTTGAATCATAAGCGTCAAGTTTGTGCGTGATGAACCATTCAAGCCTCTTCAGCGCTTCGTTTTCTCCGCCTTTATAATGGGTGAGTGGTTGAATATCCTGTTTGATATTCATATGACGCACCAAATCATGGGTTGGTGTGTCGATGTCTCCGTATATGGCCCCTTTTTTTACCAAGAGTTCACTGATTTTTAGTGGCGCAATATAATCTTCGACCACACCGTTCAGCTTGGGGCGCAGGGTGCGTGCCGCCGTTTCCAGTTTGTCTGAAGCCTGGGCAACGGGCACAATGACATTGGAGGTGATGATTTCGGTGTGAATGGCGTTACTTTTTGCATGATATAAAATTCTTTGTTTAAGTTTACGGGTTTGGCGGATGTAAGCACTATCCATAATAAAGGCAGCTGCGTCACAAAGGTGCGATAATATTCCCATTTCAAACGGGCCAAATTCAACCTCAACGACAATTCCCATGGCTTTCAATTGACGTGCCAGTGATTTAAAACCATCAATGACGAATGTCATATTGCGCGCATTGGCGTATATATAGTTTTCATCCACAATCATAATTACTTTAAGCGGTTTGTCTAAATGATTCGCCAGTGTGATGGCGCGCTCCAGTGCATGGTTTTCGTGAATTCGTTGTGTTTGTTGGAGCCAGTAGATAACGTAAGGCTTGTTATCATCAAAAGGCACATCATGTTGGTATTCAATTCGTCTGGTATCCATGGCAACCTCCTTGTTTACTTAAATTATAGTATACTAGTATTTATTCAAACAAGCAACCGACAATTGCACACCTCGCCATCCACACACGCCATAAAACATGATACAATAGGATATATTCACGGGTTAAGGAGGAAACCATGAAAGATTTGACGGATACACTCAACCAACTCAACGACTCACCAACGCTTGCCATTACCGCTAGAGCCAAGGCGTTAATCAACGATGGACATGATGTGGTACTTTTTTCTTCGGGGGAACCGGATTTTGACGCACCGGCGCCGATCAGTGAGGCCGCGAAAGAAAGACTCAACAAAGGTGGAAACGGCTATACTGCAGCGGCAGGGTTACCTGAGCTAAGAGCGGCCGTTCAGGCGCGGTTTGAAAGCAAAAACGGCTTACAGTATGCTTTAGAAGAAATCACGGTCACAAATGGTGCCAAACAAGCCCTTTTCAATGCGCTCCGTACACTGTGCAACCCTGGGGATGAAGTGATCGTGATTGCCCCGTACTGGGTATCTTATCCAGAAATGGTGACACTCTGCGGCGCTAAAGCCCGCGTGGTGCACGCGAAAAAAGCAAATTACTATTTGCCTGAGGCGGCCGACCTAGAAGCGGTGGTCAGTGAAAATACCAAAGCCATTATCGTCAATACCCCCAACAACCCTACGGGCGTTATTTATCCTGAGAAAACGCTGCGCATGATCCGCGATGTCGCGGTTCGCCATGATTTATATATCATCAGTGATGAAATTTATGACACCCTGATTTATGAAGGGACGCATCATTCCCTGGCGTCTTTTGATGCATGTGAGCGTACCATCACCATCAATGGCATGTCAAAAGCCTACGCCATGACGGGGTGGCGCATTGGGTTTGCGGGCGGGCCCAGGCCCGTCATTCAGGCGATGAATAAAATTCAGGCGCATACCACATCAAACGCAAATACCATCGCCCAGCATGCTTCAATTGTAGGGTTAAAGCATTGTGATGATTTGGTCGCTTCCATGCGTGATACGTTTAAAGCCATGCGTGATTTGATGGTTAGTAAGTTAAATGCCATTGAAGGCATCCATGTGCCAACACCTGAGGGGGCATTTTATGTGATGGTTGACATCTCAGAATTGCTTGGAAGGCGATATCACAATCAGTCCATTGATGAGGCCATCACGTTTGCAAAGCGGTTGTTAGAAGATGCATACGTTGCCAGTGTGCCGGGCGAAGCCTTTGGTGCACCGGGGACACTTAGACTGTCCTATGCAACGGATGATACGTCCATCATTAAAGGCATCAAACGTTTCAAGACGTTTGTTGAGGCGTTAGACTAGGAGGGTATCATGCAATTTTATCTTAAGCCCAATCACTACAGTAAACCCAGAAGCATCACCATACGTGATGAACACAAAAATCGTCTCTTTAAATTAAAGGGGACGTTCTTCCTCGGACTCAGACAATTACAAATGCATGATATGAACGGACAAATGCTTTATAGCATGCGTCGGCGCTATGATTTGTCATTTTTGAAAAAATACACCATTGAGGACGAACATGGCAATATTGTCGGCATTATTCAGCGTACGTATGGTTTTTTTGCGCCTAAATTCAAACTGACCCTTTTAAATGAAGTCGCAATGATTGAAGGCAGCATGTATCAACATGAATTTTCACTGTCGACCACTGATGCGACCCTTGTAAGCATCCAAAAGAAAGTGTTTGCGTCTGGGGATGCCTATGAGATTACCATCGAACGTGAGAAAAAACCGTTGCTTTATCTTTTTGCGCTCATCAGTATTGATCAGTTTTTACATGAAAGCAGGAAACACCGTGAAAACATGTAATCTTTGTTTTAATGAAACCTACGCGTTATATGACCCTGAAATCAAAGTGACGTATGCTGTGTGCGACTCATGTGGCTTTA
>PUMO01000001.1 GCA_003551405.1 Mollicutes bacterium
CTTTTTTCACAGCAGAACAATGAGATGCGTGTTTTTGTATGCGATATGTATATTACATTCAATGAGATTTTGCGTAACCATCTAGAGGGTGCGGAATCAAAACTTTTGGACGGCATCGACATCGCCAAACAGAGCGCCCTGGATGTTTTTATATCCTCGATTAGGCTATATTTGATTATTTACTATATTAAAACAGATCAATTAAAAAAGGCACAAGACGTTCTTGACCATATCAAAAAACCCCGTTTGAACCTATGCTTTTTTGATATGTATGTTCACTATAAACTTAACGATACGAAACGCGTGATGGCGATCAATGAAAGCGTCAAACCTTTGATGAAACGCGTGATGCAGCATGAGTTTGTCCATTATTACGGCATCCAGGCAATCATAGCCAATACCCAAAACTGGCCTCAAAACGATAAGCAAAAAGTGCTTGAAAATTTTTATAAGGAAGCCAAAAGACAAAAAGCATACATGCAGCTGGATATTGCTTATCAACTTTATGTTGAATTTTTAAAACAGGAACGCAAATACAAAGCAGCATTTGATTTAACCAAGGACATGGTAGACATCACTAAAGGCGCATTAGATTGAGGTGACCCATGGATTGTATCTTTTGTTCTATCGCTTCACCAATTTATGAAGATGCGTATGTTATCGCGTTTTTTGACGCGTATCCTGTGACGACTGGACACACACTCATTGTCCCTAGACGTCACGTGCCCGATTATTTTTCATTGAACACTGAAGAAAAACGTGCCATTGACCGCGCCATTCTTGCGCTAAAAAGACGGTTTGATCAATCGTTAAAGCCTGCGGGCTATAATATTGGGATTAATAATGGTAAAGCCGCCGGTCAAACCGTATTTCATTGCCACGTCCATTTGATTCCGCGTTATGTTGGCGATGTTTCTGACCCGCGCGGGGGTGTGCGTGGTGTGATTCCATCGAAACAAAAGTACTAATAATACTGAGAGTTTCTCAGTATTTTTTGTAGGGTCGTTGCGCGCGTTTTAACTTTACTGTACAATAGTTTTTAAAGGATGGTGAAGAAAGGTGAAGATAAATGTTTTGTTCATGTCATTGGTTGTATTGACACTGAGTGCATGCAATTGGGGCCATGGTGAGATTGAGTTTTATGGTTTAGAAACATTGAATCACCCGAAGGGCCACGCGATTGATTTAAAAGAGGGTGTCTATGCATTTGATGAATCGGGCAATGACTTAAGCGAATATATTACGGTACAGGATTCCGTTGATGAAGCAAATCTTGGTGAATATGATGTGACTTACGCTGTTGAAAAAGACGGTGATGTGTTAAAGGAAGTCACACGCACTGTGTTTGTGCGTGATGTGGCGGAGGGAACCTATGACTTTTCAAGCATAGACACATCCATGCGAGAATCCATATTGCTTTCTTTGGAAGAAAACTTGTTTGACACCATGCGGGGTCGCCTGCCTGTATCCAACAGTGCAAGTGGTGCCTATATGTTTGCGCAGCGTCTCAATCTTCCCATTGATAAGGCGCTAGCTACGCTCGGGTATGGATTGATGTATGGTGATTTCATGGTGGGTCAATCACAGTTTCCATTTGGTGAGCCAAATGAGGATTATGAGCGCGTGACAAATTTACGTCGTGGGATATTACAAGCACCGGTCAACTTGAATCCTTGGGATTATGATGATGATAGCCATGATGATATATTTCGACTCACGCATGATACACTTTACCGGCTAAGCATTGATATGTCTAAAGAACAAGAAATTGTGATGCCTTCCATTGCAAAAGATACACCCAAATTGATGGATCAAACACAAGATATCAACGGCAATGATGTTGCCACAGTGTTCAATATACCACTGCGTTCTGATGTGGTGTTTGCATCTAATGATGATGAAAACGGCGTTGACAATGCAACTATTGATGCCTACACATTTGAAAGAACTTTTAAAAACGCTTTGAGAGATAAACGTGCACTGGCGAGCGATGTGTTTGAAGACACCATTGAAGGTGCCAGTGACTATATGGAAAAAGAGACCTATGATGGTTTTTTAGATTGGGAAACAGTCGGTATAGAGGCGCTAGATAGTGAAACATTACAAATAACGTTTGAAGAACATAAGCGTGTTCATGAAGTGAAAACGTTGCTAGCTAACCCAAAACTTGCGCCGATGCCTCCTGAACAAGACGCTCTAAATTTCCCGGCGCAAGCAGAGACGTTTGTCTCTAGTGGGCCATATGTTCCGTTTTATTATGGGAGTGAAGGGATTGGCATCCAAAAAAATACCCGTTATCATTCACGGGATGATTATCACTTTACCCATCATAGCTTTGAAGTTTTTGAAGATCAACATGCGATGAATGTGGCTTTTGAAAATGGGCGCATTCATGCAATGACCATTGATATGATGTACGATGAACTCTTAGGTGATCCGCGTGTCTATCCAAAAACCAAAGACCAAACATTGAATATTACTTATAACGCACATACACAATCATCGTTTTCAGAATATAATCCGGAAAGTGATTTTTCAGTTGAACCCATCATGCGTTATGAGGCGTTCCAAAAAGGGCTTTACCATAGTTTGGACCGTCAAAGTATAGTAGAAGAATATGGTGACTTTCATACCCCGAAGCTTAATTTCATCGGTGCGTACTTTTATACTGCGCCGAGTGATTCCCGTGACATTTATCATGATTCACAGCCTGCACATAATCTTAGAGATGGATTTGGTGGTTTTGATTTAAATCGTGGTGAACATTATTTTAAGCAAGCCTTTAGAATGGCGTTGAGTGATGGGGTATATGAGGTTGGAGAGACAATAACGTTTGATGTGTATTCTGACAATGCTTCGATTTATGAACCGCATTTTTTAAACCATGTATCTTCAGTGATTGATGACGTTGACGTTTCTTTGGACGTTGAATTCAACATTATTA
>PUMO01000052.1 GCA_003551405.1 Mollicutes bacterium
CGCCCCTTTGTGATCGTAGCTTTCCCTTGACTGGGACTACAATCGTTACAACCTGCCTACCTGGGTTACCTGGGCAGGGGGGGGGTACCCCAGTTACCTAACCTAGGGCTACCTGCCTACCTGGGGTTACCTGGGCAGGGGGGGGGGTACCTGGGCTACCTGCCTACCTGGGGTTACCTAGGCAAGGGCGGGGGTAACCCCAGTTACCTAACCTACCCCAGTTACCTAACCTAGGGTTACCAGGGGTACCTTAAATACCTGAGCCAGGAGCTGGGAGGGGGGGTAGCCTTTGCGCCCTGGCACTCAACCCCAACCCGGAGTGGATGCGCGCCTCTACGGCGTTGCAAGCCGAGCGAAGCGAGTTAGGGTCTTGGTTAGGGTAAGGGTTAGGGTTAGGGTTAGGGGTAAGGGGTTAGGGTTAGGAGTTAGGTTTTTGGTTGTTAGTTCCGAGGTGTGTGCTGCGGCGTGCAACTCCACGAGGGTTGGGGCCTGGGCGCGCCCTTGCTTCAAGTGGCAGTGCTGGCAACTTGCCAGCAACTTGAAGCTGGCCTCCCTCTCCATTTACACACCACAACATGCAAGGAGAAACTTCTTGAAAGCGGTTTACTTTCACCTCCAAGGCCAGAAGCACTTTAGAGGCACAGACGACAACCCAGCATGCATCTACTCGGACAGCTAATGAGAGGGAATCACACCAAGCTTGCGGCACAAGCATACACATAAAGCCAGTGGCAACGGGGCACAGTGGCTTCTAGTAAGTAAATCACATCAGCGCTGATGCATCGCACATTTCAGCTCCCCCAACAGCTCGGAAACTCCCATCAGCACAGAACTTCTCCTACCTAGAGGTTAAACCTCGAGCCAAAAGCTACTTGGAACAACTCTGTCCTGACTCTGTCCTGATCAATAGGGGCAAACAAGAATGTTCCATGCAATGAATTTCACCATCCTGTTTCCGCAAGAATCACCCCTAGGGAGTGTGGACAAGCTGGTTTTGCTTTGAAAGCATTTGAACAAAGAGTGTGCAACCCAAGCGTCATTCACTAATCTATCGGCGAGGGGCAGATGCTTCACAAGCGTTCACCATGGCCCTTTCTCCTTCACAGTCTGTGTCTTGAACCGCGCCCGCATAATTGCCGCCCCTGCCTGCCAGCCATACAGCAGCTGGCTGGCCGCCACCATCCCCACCTGCACAGAATAGGGGGTGGTGGTGGTGGTGGTGGAGAGGTGAGTCAAAACTGCTCGAGCTCCTCTCCTTTTCCCACCCAGCCCCTCACGTGCACACAGGGCACCAGGCGCTGCCACAAGGCAGGCAGTAGCAGCTATGATTGATAGGTGGGAATGGGAGGACTTGAGCACCCGGAGGGAACGAGGGCGTGACCGCAAGGGTGTGACAGGGGGCCTGGAAGGATCCAGCCATCACGACTCACCATCAGGAGGAGGAGGACTGCCGAGCCAAACGCAAGAGGCGAGGGTGCGGGTGCGGGCAGCCCATGCTGGTGCACGAGCAGGAGAACCAGCAGCAGCAGGTGCCCTGTGCTGATGACCCCTTCAATGACGAGGGCAGCTGGGGACGCAAAGGGTCGGACGGACACGACAAACCTGTGTGCAGAGCAGGAGGATTGAGCAATCCTTGCAGAGCAGGAGGATTGAGGCTTGAGACGGCGGAGCAGGAGACCGCCCCAAGCACATGGCTGTGACGCAACATGGCATGCAGCTGCCGTGCTTTGTGTGCTGGCATGCTGCCCACGAGGCTCCCCCCTCCACGCCTTCCCGACCCCAGACAGTACGGGCGCAAGGAGTGAGTGCTGACATGCTCCCAAGGGATGGCCAGTGCCTGAGCAAAAGTGCGCAAGGCCCCTGCCCCCCACACCCAACAGCACCATCCCAACCCACAGCGTCCACGCTGCCTTGATGCCAATGGCGGCGCCCAGCTGCGCCAGGCTGCGGGCGGTCCACGCGCCCAGGACCGCCGCCAGCGCAACCATGTGCACCAGGAAGAGCGCGTGCGCAGAGAAGCAGGCCCAGCTGCGCAGCGCCCAGTGCGCAGGGGGTGGGGCGGAAGCGCCCAACTCCTCCTGCGAGCACCGCAGGGGCAGCGCGGCTGAGGGGCAGTCCAGCAAGCCATGACCCAGGCCTCCTGATGTGGTGCCAGGGGTGCGTGCGCCCTGACGCCCACAGTCATGCTACCTTTTTGTTCCACAGAACCAACACTCGCCGTGCATCCCGCCTCGCACGCTCGCCTCACCTTGGCTGCCTCAGACGGCCTCTGCGCGCCTGTCACGCCATCCACCACCCAGCCCAGCTTCTCCCACCACAGGTGATACCCCTCGCCAAGTGTGCCTACGTGTGCATGTGTGCGTGCAAGCATGTGCTGCGTGAGAATTGCGTGCGTGCATGCATGCATGCATGTGTGTGTGTGTGTGTGTGTGTCAACAGCAGGCAGAGGGGCATTCCGGTTAAACACAATTCAATGGCCGGCTGAGCTGTGAGCTCAGCAAGGTGTGTTGTGAACACACCTTGCTCCAAAGAAAGCTGCACTTGCTCCACATGAGGTGGCTGAAGTGTGCTGGAGTGCACCTCGCTGCTCTCCAGCTGCTGCTTCATTTTCATTTGCAGTTTTGACCCCGCAGGGGCCTGTTGCTGCTGCTGTTGCTGCTGCTCCTGCTGTTGCTGTGCATGATGCTGCCGCTGCTGCTGCTGCGCCATGCGATACGCTTGCAGCTCCTGCTGCTGCCACGCCTCATTGGTCTGGCTGCGGCGCAGCTGCCTGAGCTGCTGCTCGCTGAGAGCGGCGCTGTCATTGCTGAGGCTGTAGCGGCAGAGCCAAGCCTCGGCCACAGGGCCAGCAGCCGCTGGCAAGGGGTGGGTGAGTGGGAGGGAGCGCGTGCAGGAGACAGAGCTGGGGTCCCTGGGGTCCCA
>PUMO01000060.1 GCA_003551405.1 Mollicutes bacterium
AAAAAACTAAGAGCTATCCAGGCGGTCCAAGCCAACCTCACCTCGACCAATGCTGGAGGCGATAGCTCTGCCCAAAGCATTAAGGACTACAATGTAAACAACCCAGACCTATGCAAGGCCATTGATGGGTTGCACACCTACCTCAAGCATGCTGAAGGCAAACCCTTCCAGGAACAAATTTATACACTGCGGACAGACACCAAGAACCGCATCAAGGCTATTGACACCCTTCACAAGAAGGCTTTCAACAAGCGGATGCGCTTGAAGCAGCAGAAGCTGATTAGCAAGAGCCCAAAGAGGGCAAACAAGCAGATATTTGGAGCAGCAATCAGCCGCTCAGGCCTCAAAGCCCTCAAAGACCCCAGCACGGGGGTACTTGAGACACAGCCCGGCAAAATCGCCAGCATCATTGAAACCTTCTACACCTCCCTTCTTCAGCCCATAACCATCAAAACAGGGACCTACCTGCCCGACTTAGCGCCCCGCAACTTTCCTTGGGACGAGCCAGGGGCAATGGACCCTTTCAATCTCGCCACACCCATTACGGTCGATGAAGGAGCACCGAGGGGGCCCCAAAGGAGGTGGCTCCATTCATCCATCATAGATGAGACCGGCTTCCACGAGTGTGTGCGCTCGTTGAGCAACAACAAATCCCCAGGGCCAGACGGCATCGTGAACGAGCTCCTCACGATGCTCCCTCTAGAAGCGCGTAACCTAATCCACATGCTCTTCATCATCATGTGGGCCACTGGTATCACACCCAAGGCCCGGAAAGTGAGCGACACTGTCCTTATCGACAAAAACAAGGGGCCGGAGACTGACATCAGCTCCTACAGGCCAATTGGCCTGGCCAATACGCTGTACAAGCTCTGGACACGCCTCGTCACCAATGCGCTTTATGAGTATGCCGAGACACACTCCCTGCTCAGCTCCACCCAAGCAGGCTTCCGCAAGCAAAAGGACACCATCCACCAGCTCCAGAACGTTATAATGGCCCTCGAAGATGCCAAGTTGCACACCAAGGATGTGTACGCGCTCATCGTAGACTTTACGTCTGCCTTCAACACCACAGACCACGACCGGATGCTCTGGATTATGTATGACCTGGGCTTCCCCACAGACGCCATAGACGTGGTCAAAGATCTCTACACAGATGCCACCACACAGGTGCGGCTGCCCAATGGCGGCTACACAAAGCAAATCCCAGTAGAGCGCGGCACGATCCAAGGGGACACACTCTCACCCTTCCTGTTCCTCCTGTACATGGAGCCCCTCCTCAGATGGCTGCATGTGGGCAGTAGGGGCTACATGCACAGCTGCATCCCCACAGGGACCATAAAAGCCAACCATCTCACAAATAATCTCAGCAACGCAGCCTTTGCCGATGACCTAGCCTGCCTCACCAGCACCCTCAAGGATTTAAAGGCCCAGGCCCACAAGCTGACCCAGTATTCAAACTGGGCCAAACTTCACGTCTCAGGCAGCAAGACCAAAGTGACGGGTATCCTGCACGGTGCCGCTGAAAAGGGAATCTACGGGAAGGACCCTAGCTCCCAGCTGAAGTACCAACTACACAACACGATAGATGTGCAGGGCCAAAAAGCCCAATTTGTTGGGGCAACCACTCCTTTCCTCTACTTAGGCGTAGAGCTCACGATGGACCTCGACTGGACCCACCAACACAAGCGTATGACCAGCAACCTAAAGGCAAAGCTTGCCGGGCTGCGCGCATCCTACGCCTCCCCTAGGCAAGTGCAGACCATCATCCGCACAGCCGTCATACCTAGCCTTGCCTACTCCTTCCCTGTCACACCCTGCACACCGGTGGACTTAGAGGTGTGGGACTCCATGATCGGAGCCGTCGTCAAACACAAGCTCGGCCTGTGGAACACGACCTCCTCAGCAACCGTGAAGGAAGATGTCTTGAACTTTGGGCTGGGATCACCCTCTGTCGCCGTGGAGTACCACCGGCGCTCAGCAGAAGCTCTCATCAACAGCCTCAACAACGATACCGAACGCCACAGGAAGGTAACCCTTGCCTTGCTCTCCCACCAGATGGATCGCCTAGGACAGCAAGCTGCCCAGATCCTGGACACCGCTGAAGGGTCGCCCCTAAACTTGCGTCGGCAGCTGCGCTTCAGCCTCCGGGCCCGACAGCTCCTGAGCATATACACAAGCAAGATGCAGCTGACCAAAGACGATGCACACCTTTTCGCTGCCTCACTACCGCACATTCAAGAAGCCATGTCCTTGCGGAGGCCGCCAGCCCGCACACTTGCCACCCTCATCAGCTGCATCACACAGCCCCTCATGTCACTGGATGTCAATGGGCTGCACGACCTTGTCGAGCCAAACCAAACACATATCATCTCCATTGAGGCCCTTGTCAGCAGATTCACAGCATGCAGAAAGAAGCATCGTGTAGCGCTCAACCGATTAGCAGCCCTGGTGAATGCAGACCCCGACACCGACTTTGAAGACGCGGCAATTGTGCACGAGCACTTGCAGCAAAAGGATGTGAAGAACAAACGGAAAGGGCTCCGGAAAATCAACAATCCCATTATCACAGCTCTTACCTCTGACCGCGCTGCTCACTGGGTCTTGCTCAGACCGCCGGCCCCCCCTCATGAGACACACGCAGCTCCTAATCTTAGTCCGCCCACAAACGCAGAAGCACAGCAAGCACAACCCCCTCCAAGCACCTCCCAAGGAGGAGCCCCCAACGCATCACAGAGAATACGGCATGGGCTGTCAGGCCGGCGTCTCCGCTCGCAAACACAAGGCCTTACAGCCACTCAGCAGGTCGACCCGTTTACGCCCAACCCACCCGAACAACAATCTCCGATGGAAGTGGACCTTACTGCCGCTGCTACCGCATCTACACAGCAAGCGTCTCAACCCTCTCACCCCCCCAGCACC
>PUMO01000217.1 GCA_003551405.1 Mollicutes bacterium
AGGAGAAGTAATATGGTAAGCATCCGAGGTCGAGCCATAGCCAACAATCTCGCCATAAATGGTCGCACCGCGTTCAGTGGCGTGTTCAAGGGTTTCAAGAATGAGTGTCCCGGCACCTTCACCCATCACAAAACCGCTACGGTTTTTATCAAAGGGTCTGGATGCATTGTTTGGGTCATTGGTTTTAGCCAGTGCTTGCATGACATTGAATCCACCAAGCCCCATAGGGGTGATGGACGCTTCGCTGCCTCCAGCTATGACGACATCATGATAACCATCACGAATGCTTCTAAAAGCATCCCCAATGGTATTGGTTGCGCTGGCACACGCGGTAACCGATGCGGTAGAAGCACCATGAAAATCATACTCTATAGCCAATGTTCCGGCCGCTATATTGATAATTGCCATGGGGATGAAAAATGGACTGATGCGCTGGTAACCTTTTTCATTCGCTTTGAGCTGTTGATTTGAAATTGTCTCAAGGCCGCCAATACCACTTGAATAAAAAACGCCGGCGCGACTTTTATCAATGCTGTCCATATTTAATTCACTTTGTTCAACCGCCTCTTGTGTGGCTTTAAGCGCAAACTGTGTAAAGCGGTCCAAACGACGGGCACGTTTCTTTCCAAATGCTTCTGCAGGGTCAAATCCTTTAACTTCACCTGCAATATGAACATCAAGCATATCGGTATCAATGCGTTCAATGGTACTGATCCCATTAGTGCCATTTTGGGCTTGGTCCCATGTGCTCTTAACATCCGGTCCCAGTGGGTTAATGGTTCCCATGCCAGTAACTACTACACGACGTTTCACTAGATCATCCCTCCATTGACACTGATAATCTGGCCACTGATATAAGCGGCGTCATCACTTGCTAAAAAGGTGGCGGCACTTGCAACGTCCTTGGGACTGCCAAAACGACCCAGTGGAATCTGTTGTTGGTAAGCGTCTTTGATGCTTTCATCCAACTGCTCAGTCATCTTAGTTTCAATGAACCCTGGCGCAATCGCATTGACTGTAATGTTTTTAGCACCATATTCTTTAGCGAGTGATTTAGTCAGCCCATTAATGCCAGCCTTGCTGGCAACGTAGTTCGCTTGACCCGGGTTTCCAATTAAACCGACCACGCTGGAAATATTAATTATGCGTCCTGATTTTTGTTTGAACATTGAACGTGTCACATGTTTAATCATGTTCCAGCTTCCTTTTAAGTTGACATTGATGATTTTGTCAAAGTCATCTTCTTTCATCCTCAACATCAATGTATCTTTCGTCACGCCTGAATTGTTCACAAGTATGTCAATGCGTCCAAAGGTTCCAATAGTAGTATCGACAATGTATTTGGCTTCATCAAAAGACGCAATATTGCCTTTGATTTTTTCAGCCTTTCCGCCAGCCTGATTGACTGCATCCACAACATTTTTCGCTTTATCCTCATTTGAATGATAGTGAACCATGACGTTGTATCCTTCTTCACCATAACGCTTAGCTATGGCCGCACCAATGTCTCCAGATGCGCCAGTTATGAGTGCTGTTTTTTTATCCATCATTTTTCAGCTCCTTTAATGTCTCAGCAAGTGAAACGTCGTCTGAAACGTGAAGACTTTTCACATTGGGGTTGATTTTTTTTATGAATGTTTTCAGTGTCGTGCCATGACCAAGTTCAACAAAGGTATCATAGCCATCCGCAATCATTTGTTCAATCATGGGATAAAATTTTACTGGATGAACCATCTGTTTAACAAGTAATTGGTCAAATCCGCTCTCAACCGTGCCCATCGTTGTGTTTGAGTAAAAAGCATTGCGTGGCGGATTAAATGATACATTTTGCAAGTAAGTTTCAAAAGCTTCTGCAGCGCTTTTCATGAACTTGGTATGAAAAGCCCCAGCAACATCGATCTCACGCACGCGTTTAATGCCTTTTTCTTTAGCGGTCGTTTTAAACTGTTCTATTGCATGCGTTTCACCGCTGATAACAAATTGGTTCGCAATATTATAATTGGCAATAAACACATCGTTTTCATTTCTTAGGGCGTTTTGAAGGGTATCTAAGTCACTGCGGACCGCCGCCATGGTGCCGTTAGTATCCCTTGTTGCTTTTTCCATCAAACGTCCGCGGTTGTTGACGATGTCAATGCCTTGTTTAAAGTGAATCACATCTTGATCATAAAGGGCGGCAAACTCTCCTAAAGACAGACCGGCACTTGCACTTGAAACAATGCCTTCGGCATTCATTGCATCTTTAATGGCACATGATAAAACAAAAAGCGCCATTTGCGCATATCTTGTCTGATTGAGCGCATCTTGATTATTAAACATTACATCGAACAAATCATAATCAAGCAAGGCATTCGCTTGGTCCATGGTGTGTTTAACTTGTGCATTGGTTTCATAAAGACGCTTGCCCATAGACACTTCCTGTGACCCTTGCGGTGAAAATACAAAAGCAATTTTCAATGCGAACACTCCTTTTTCAAAAACGTCAGTCGCTTAAATCTTAACAATGGCGCCACCCCAAGTCAATCCGCCACCAAATGCGACCATGAGTACCGTATCGCCTTTTTGAATGGTTTGATTCATGATGGCTTCGTGTAATGCCAAGGGCACACTGGCAGCTGAGGTGTTGCCAGTATGGGCAATGTTCATAACCATTTTTTCCATTGGAATGTCCATGTGTTTGGCTGCGTGAGTAATGATGCGTGCGTTAGCCTGGTGTGCTACGAATTTATCAATATTGTCAAGTTTCAAGTCACTCATATCCAGTAACTCTTCAATCGTTTGGGGTAATGCGCTGGTTGCGAATTTAAACACTTCTTTACCATTCATTTCAATGAACGGCCGTGGCTGAGCGGGTGTTTTAAAGTTCTCTTTTAGTGGATACCCA
>PUMO01000154.1 GCA_003551405.1 Mollicutes bacterium
CTTAAAATCCTTCAAGCCAGTTTTCAGTCATAAGTCTAATATCTTCCCAGCCGACTTTCCTGTCACCACTAAAATCTCCGTCTGACCACACTACATCATATTTGTCGAAATTGCCTGCTAATGTAGCAAAGTCAATCATATTGACTTTGCCATCACCGCTGGCATCACCTGGCAAATACGGGGATTCGCTTTGGAGTATCAAATATTCTATTTCAGTACTTCCGGTAACACTTTGTACCGTTGTGACAAATCGTAATCTGACTATTTCGCCCGCATTTACCCATTCACTTATCCCTGAAAGCTCAACACTGTATTCAACACTTTCTCCGGGTACAATGTCAAAGGCTGCTCTGTTATCAGGACTCCATTCACCACCGTCAGCTGGTGTCAACCACTCAAGTCTTGCCCGAGCAGGGTCAGGAAGAGTACCTTTATAGTCATTTTTCATCTTTACACGGAAATAATTATGGTCAGAAGGATTCAGATGAACCTTTGGTGATACTATATGACTTTGAGTAGTAAAATCGTAGGTCAGTGCACCATCTAACACTCTTCCATTTGTGCCGCAGCGGAAATCAATATACCATCCCTCGAAGTCATCACGGTTGTTGAATGTCCAGGCTGTATTTGAAAGGCTCGATGACAACGGTGTAATAGCGGAGTTCCCAGCTGAGTCATATGCTTCGACGGTGTACTTAGCGTCAACTGAAGCGTTTGTATCGATAAAGATAGGCTCTCTTACATCACCTATAAGGTGGCCGTCCCTGTAAACTTTGTAGCCGTGGACGCCAAAGTTATCTGTGGCCTCTTTCCAGGAAAGTACAAAAGTATTTGTTCCCAGAATCTCAGCTATCTGCAAACCGGTCGGTGGGTTCGGTGCTGTTGTATCCTCTCTGCCGATTACGTAAATGCCGGAGCTTTCATACAGGTCAAAATTAATGGTAACTTCGTTGTCTGAGACCGAATAGCTTGGAGTTACCTTTCCATCGGCCGTTACCTGGTAAACCTGTTCAATCGGAATCCAGTCAGGAACCGGTACGGTAATGTTGCCCTGGATTGAGCTAAGCGAGTAATTCCAGTTGCTCCAGGGGAAGAGTCTGGATTTGGAATAATTATTATTGACGACAACCGCTACCAGTGCTTCTTCTGATACAATCATTCTGGACATTACTTTATCGGTACTTGCCGTTACCTGATCAACCATTTCGCCGTATAGAAGCAATCCTTTGACCTGATTGAGCTCTTCTGCGACCTGCTTGGCCATTTCATGTTGTTCAGTATAGGAGCTTTCTTCAGATGGTTTATAGCAGAACCAGAAAACACCTTTTGCGCCAGACATAACCTGTCCCCAGAATTGGTTATTTATTCCCCATGCCGGTGGAGTGTAGCCCCAGGTTCCGGCGACCAACTGTGACCATATCCACATACGTTTGGGTTCGGTGTTCTCTTTGAGTACATCCATGTAATGTATTGGCTCAAATAAATCGCCATTGCTGCCTGCCTGTGAAGGAGCATTCATAGCATAATTATCCATTCCGACAATATCCGATGTATGGCCATAGACCTGGAATTGATAATTTTTGCACATATTTACATATGTGGGCTTTGCCGGGTCAATGGACCTGACGGCCATACTGTCTCGATGGATAGTTTCAGGCTGTACCGGGCTGTTATCAGGCTCATCCTTCATCATCCAGGCCGTGACAAACGGGTTGCCCGCATAATCCTCAAACCATTCTTCTCTTGGAATAGTGTTACTGCTGTCGTCATCATCGTCAGCAACCGCGATTGGCAGAACCGGCAGATGATATCTTGCCTGCATAGGTATAACACCCCTTGCGCGGACGGGCCCCATTGGGATACCAACAAGCGAATTGATATACATTTTGCGAGAAAGCCGCTGATACTCGGTATTCTGGTCGATTGTCGAATCCCAGGTGCTTATCGGGAAAAACGGAGCCACAAGGTTTGTAGCAGCGCTTACACTGACTTGCTGTCCTCCTGCCTTTTCAGCACGAACGAAGATAGCAAGCTTCTGCATTTCCTGGAGAGGTTCATCATAGTTTACCTTTATGATTTTGATTCCGCCAGGCTGGATTATTGTTCCGCCGACAAAGTCGCATTGATCAATAACAACCTCATTAACAAATACCTGGTTAACATCATAGCTGACTACATCCGTATTTCTAACAAAGATATACAATGTCTTCATGTCCTGGCTTGGAACAACAGAGCCAAGCCTGATTTTAGGTGTCTTAAGTGTCCCGGTATTCGATGCTGAGGCTAAGCTATGAGATACGACCTCTACTGAAATCTCTTGGTCTTCCTTTAATGGACTGTCCAAAGCTTTTGCTGTGATAGCAGCCACTTCACCCGGAGCTATTGTCTTTGGCCAGACTCTCCAATAACTTATTATGCCATCATCAGCAAGAATATCGGCATCAGTGCCATTGATTTTTAAGTTTGTAATAGTCTCGTCCTGATCACCAACATTTCGAACGAAAACATACAGCACGCCGCCATCATCAATGACGCTGCTGTCGGGATATCTTCCGTCACGTGTTGCCTTATGGAATCCCATATCACATATGTTCAGTTCACCAACTTCAATCTCTTCGGCGTAGAATATCGTAACGCCTCTTGCGACATTAGCGTAAGGGCCTTCTGTGGCATAAGGCAGCTCCTCAGGGTCCCAGACAGCCGGATACCAATCGTTCGGATTATAATCTTCGACATACATTGACTGGACCGCGCCTTTGGTTGTTTGCATTTGCTCGGTAAAATCATCCGCCACATCGCCTTCAGTTTCCACGACAGCCCACAGATGCTCGAGATGCTCGCCGGCACGGGCGAGTTCGAGGTGGCCACGC
>PUMO01000178.1 GCA_003551405.1 Mollicutes bacterium
GCGCCGGTCTCCACAAGGCGGGCTTTTACTACTCATAACCTGTACTTTTGTGCATACGTTTTACTACCCCATAAAAAGGCCTGTGGGTACGATTCGTACGCACTGGGGACACGCCCGCGCGAGGATACGCGCTGATATGTACCAATTTAGTCGACGTCGACTAAGTGTCACTAAGCGCCCGCGCGAGGCTGCACCAATTGTCATTACGTAATGACAAACTAAGCTGGTCACACCACGCGCGCCCGATGGCGGCAATTTTGACCGTCATGGCGGCACGCGGCGCACTGTCCTTTACAGCCTCAGTATTCGATAGTCCTATACCACCACCATGGTCGAAATCGTTCTATATTTCCCTTGCAATTAGTGCACTATGATGTATAATAGAGCTTATGAGTATTGAGGTACCAGACAAGCCTATGCGGCGCACAAACTTCTACTTGCCGGAGTCATTACGCCGGGAGTTTAAGGCCGAGAGCGCGAAGGCGGGCCGGGATATGTCCGACGTGTTACGCGAGCTTATCAATCGATGGCTTATGGAGCGCAAGGGCCGGGCATGAAACAAGACCCCCGGCGGTGCTTGCAACACCGTTACTCCGGGGGCGGGGGCGCAGCATATCGCTGCACTCTCCGTAGAGTATCACACATAGGGGGCAATTATGCAGGCAATCGCCAGCACTCACAGGGACGCTGTAACGCAGCGTGATTCGTTCACAACAGACGCTATGGCGTTCATTGAAGCGCAAGACGGGGACAACTATGGCTACCACGTCCGCGCCTTCACGACCTGGCTACGCGAGAGCGGCCGACCGCTCGACCGCGCGGCTATCGTCGACTACTTCACCGATCTGAACGCCAGCGAGTACGCGGCCGGTACCAAGCGCATTAAACGGCAGGCGGTCAAGAAACGGCTGCGCCAGCTCGCACGCGCCGGGGGGCTCGGCTCCGATCTCTCACGCAATCTCGACCAGTTTCTTACCGATCTCGACCGCGAAGGCGGGACGGCGGCACCGAAAGCGCAAGCGGCCCCGATCGACCGCGGCCGGTTCATGACACCGGACGAATACCAACGGGTACTCGCAGCGTGTCGAGGACCGCGACAGACCGAGCTAATCCGGTTCCTGTGGGCGACCGGCTGCCGAGTCTCGGAAATGACCGGCATTCGTCGCGCCGACTGGAAGGCCGAGGATGACCGCGTGCTAATCCGCGTAGTCGGCAAGGGCAACAAGGAACGGACGGTACGAATCAGCCGGGAGCACTTCGACCGCATACGCAGCGTGTTCCGTGGCGAGCTCTATCTATTCGAGACCGGCAACGGCCGGGCCTATAACCGCAACTACGTATCGAACCAGATAGCCAAGGTGACGCGCCGGGCACTCGGCCGGGCACTGCGAGCGCACAGCCTACGCCACAGCTTCGCTACCCGCACCATAGGCCGCACCGGGAAGATACAGGCGGTTTCGTCGTATCTCGGACACAGTAGCCCGGCTATCACCATGAGCTACTATGTCCATGAATCGCTCGACGACGGGGAGCTATTCGAGGCTGTAGGCTGAAACGCAGTAATGACGCTGTTTACCTGTGTAGACCTAAGTTTACGCTTGTAAACAAGAGACCACGATAGTATACGGGAGTAAACATGCAGACGATAGCATTCTGGAACCGGAAAGGCGGCACGGGGAAGACTGTGACCGCCGGAAACACTGCGGCCGAGCTTGCGCCATACGGTCGCGTGCTACTGGTCGACTGTGACAGTCAAGCGGATCTGTCCGGCTGGCTAAACACCGAGCCGGGCGATTATGAGCTTGCCGACGTGCTGGCGGCCGAGGTGAAGCTATCGCGGGCGGTGCGTACCATACGCGAGGGGCTTGACCTACTCGCTACCTTCGCACTCGGCGGCACTCTCCAGACGTTCGCCGAGACAAAGCTATATAGCGCACCGTTCGCCTTCGCCGATCTGCGGGACCAAGCGCAGGCGGCCGGGTACGACTGGCTATTGCTCGACCTTGCGCCGAATCACTCGTTACTCGAACGCCATGCGCTCGCAATCTCGGACAAGGTGGTACTCGTGAGCCAGCCGGAGCAATTCAGCCGCGATGGTATCGAGCTTGCGGAATCGGTCATTGCCGACGTGAAGGCCAACATGCGCGGACGCTGCGCAATAGTGGCGATGGTAGCCAACCGCGTGAATCGCTCGTATGCCGAACATGACGCGGTCCTGAGCGTGCTTTCCGGGCTTGGCTACCCGTTGTACATCATCGGGCAGTCAACGGGCATTAGCGGAGCAATAGCCGAATACCAGTTTGCCCGTGAATACTTCGCGGGTAATCCTTGGGTGCCGGAGTACCGGCGATTAGCGGAGGGCTTGATACGTGGCGAACACACGCAAACCCGGAGCGCGTGAACGTGCCCGGCAGGCGGCCGAGCGGCAGGAAAAGCAGCGTCACAGCGATGTGACGGCCGCTCACGGCGTCGACACCGGCGAACGCTACCGGCAGCACCAGAAAAGCGAGAATGTGACCGTGAGCGCTCGAATAGCGCCAGCCGACCGGGAGGCTATCGATCACTACGCGGCCGAGCGGGGCCTAAAGACCGGGCAGGTAATCCGCTCATGGATATTAGAGCGATTGAAGGCGGAAGGCTTACGGTAGGCACTGTTGACCAGTAACGACGCTATGAAATCCGGCGGTATGCCGGAGAAGAAAACACCGGGGCCGAGCGACCACGGCGGCCCCTTCGGAGGCCGTCACACCAGTTATGGTGTCTACTTCCCCATTTTCACGATATCGGCTACACTGAAAGGCAATAAAAAAAGCCGACCGGGCCATCCTCCAAGGAAACCCGACCGGCTAAACCA
>PUMO01000002.1 GCA_003551405.1 Mollicutes bacterium
GTTGGGCAGTAGAGCGTCTTTATTACGATGGTTTCTTCCTCAGTGCGACAAACCGGATGCTCTACGATGCCAATCTTCGCGTCAGCCTGCTCGTTTACGCGCTGGTTCGCCTGCACGCTGTCCAACAATCGCCCGGTGTGGAGATCCCGCCTATGTATTTCCGTCCGTCAAGGGCACAGTAGAATTGGGGGGAAAAACGTATGTCAACTGACAACTTAAAATAGCCACTGATGACAATTATTTTTCGATAATTATGGTCATCGTGTACAGTGTAGGGAAATTCACTTTAAATTGAGGTATTTCTCTACATGGTCACGGACCAGCAAGTCAGGAGGCTAATTGAGATGGTTGAATCAGGAATGTCGAAGGTAAAGGCCGCCGCAAAGGCGGGTATGTGCAGGGAGACGGCGCAAAAGTATATCGATGCTGGTAAGCTTCCCAGCGAGATGAAAAAGCCGCACACTTGGAATACGAGGAAGGATCCATTCGAGGATGAGTGGCCCTGGTGTGAGAAAATGCTCGAGCAGAATCCTGCTCTTAAAACCCCGGTTCTGTTTAAGGCTATTCAGCGGCGTAATCCGGGCAAGTTTAAGGACAGTCAGATCAGGACTCTTTTCAGACGGGTTGCGAAGTGGAGGGCTACCGAAGGACCTGGCAAGGAAGTATATTTTGACCAGGTTCACGAGCCAGGAAAGCTTGCCTCCTCTGACTTTACTCACATGAAAGAACTCGGTATCACCATAGCAGGCCAGCCTTTTGATCACCTGCTTTACCACTTTACACTGACCTATTCCAATTGGGAATGGGCAAGTATCTGTTATTCTGAGAGCATGGAATCTTTGATGGATGGATTTCAGGAGGCTCTTTGGCAGCTTGGAGGAACCCCCCAAAGACACCGCACCGATCAGCTCAGTGCCGCTGTGAACAATCTGGGAGACAGAGAGCAATTTAAGAGGCGCTACAAAGCCTTGATGGGCCACTACGGCATTGAGCCCGAGAAAACCCAGCCTGACAGTCCGAATGAAAACGGCGATATTGAGAAGCGAAACGGTGACTTGAAGGAAGTAGTAGATCAGCTGCTGATGCTTCGAGGCAGCAGAGATTTTGACAGCATAGACGATTACAAGAAGTTTTTACATCAAGAATTAAGGCACTTAAACAGGGCAAGAAGCGACCGTCTGAAGGAAGAGAAGGAAGTGCTGGGCAAGCTCCCTCTTGAAAAAATGTCGGCCTGTAAACACTACCGTGGTGTGCGCGTAAGCAAGGGAAGCACGATAAGGATCGACCGCAACACTTATTCGGTTCCCAGCCGGCTTGTAGGGAAAAAGGTCAATGTCCGTCAACACAGTGAGGTACTGTTAGTTTACTATGGCCGACAAAAAGTAGAGTGTCTGCCGCGACTCAGGGGGCGTAATAAAGTCTATATTAACTATCGACATATAATAGACTCCCTTGTTAGAAAACCCGGAGCTTTTCTCCAGTATCGCTATAGAGATGAACTCTTCCCCACCAGCCGGTTCCGCATGGCCTGGGATGAGCTTAAGGGGCGTTACAGCGAGCGTGGAGCCGCCCGGCGATACTTGGAAATCCTGCACCTGGCAGCTATGGAGACAGAGAGCGGAGTGGATCGGGCCTTGCAGCTTCTGCAGCGCCCCGGCGAGAGGGTAACCGTAGATGGTGTAAAAAAGCTGCTGGAAATTGGCGCAAAACTGGAAACAGTTCCAGAGGTCAAGGTGGACGCGCCTGACCTGTCGGACTTTGATCAGCTGTTTTCAAGTCGGGAGGGGCAGCTGTGACAAAACACACTGAGATAAAAGAATTGCTTGAGACCTGTTTTAAAGAGCTTCGTATGCCAAGCTTTAGGAGCTGCTGGGAAGAGATCGCAAAACGCGCAGAACAGGAAGAGATGAGTTTCGCGGAGTTTCTCCTTGAGCTTGCAGAGTTAGAATGCGGTGAAAGAGAGCGAAAACGAATAGAGCGTGAGCTGCGGCGTTCACGGCTGCCGTTGGAGAAAAGTCTTGAGTTTTTTGATCTTGACCGTTTACCCATTGGAACTCGGCGAAAGCTCAGTTCGCTTTCCGAAGGCGACTTTGCCCGGCGTTGCGAAAATGTGTTGGCCTTCGGTAATCCGGGCAGCGGGAAAACTCATGCCCTCTGCGGCATCGGGCAGGAACTTATACGTCAGAGCGGCGGACGCACGAAAGTCTACTTTGCTCCTTGTTCGCACTTCGTGCAAAGGCTCCAGGAAGCCAAGAAGGGGCTGGAGCTTGAAAAAGAACTGGGCAAGCTCTCACGCTACGATGTGGTTATAATCGACGACTTGGGCTACGTACAGCAGAGCAGGGAAGAAATGGAGGTCCTCTTTTCTTTTCTTGCGCACAGATATGAGCGAGGCAGCGTTATGATCTCTAGCAACCTGCCATTCTCAAAATGGGAAAATATCTTCAAAGATCCTATGACAACGGCGGCGGCCATAGACCGCCTCGTGCATCACAGCGTTATCCTTGAACTGAATGTAACAAGTTACAGATTGGAGGAATCAAAGAAAAAAAAGAATCAAAAAAAAGAATAACGGCTTGGGGGCTCTGCCCCCAAACCCCCGGGATAACGCTTTAAAACCATGCAGAGATAAAAAATGGGCCGCCCCGGTCAAAGGACGGCCCTCTCTACATGGTCCCATGTCGGCGCTCGGGTTGCTTCCCAGCAAACCCTATCCTCCGCATGGGCAAACGTAGTATAACATCTCCACAGAAACGACACAAAGAAAGACAAAAAAACATAAGATTTTTGGCGTACAAAACGCCAATTTTTAATTGTCATTAAAGCGAAAATATAGTTGTCAGTTGACA
>PUMO01000209.1 GCA_003551405.1 Mollicutes bacterium
CCGGTCTTCGATAGCCAAATATCAAAGGACGTTGAATATGGCGACACGCCCATGATCGCTGGTGCATCCGAACCGCCGATATACTGCCTCCTAAGTTCAAGCCAATCCTCTCTTGTCATGTTCTTCGTGTTAGCAATTACTTTCAACTTTTCACCTCCTTTTCGGGAAAATAGTCCTCATCATCCACAATGGCTACCATGCCTTTAGTTAGCGGTATTTCCTTCATTTCTGTTCGCCCTCCAGCCATCGCTCAATCGCCTTACGTGGAATCCTGATCCGCCCTTTCCCGTTCTTACCTCGCCCCACTGTTCTGTTGTGGGGCAGTTCACCGCAGTAACACATGCGATAAACCATGTCTTTTGAAACCTGTAGCTCCTCTGCTGCCTGTTTAACGGTCAGGGCCATTGTCAACCTTACCACCTCCCAAATCCCACTTATCGAAGATTGTGAACAAAAAAAGGGGCTAGGGCCCCTTATTGTTTAGCAACCCTCCCCCTTGCCGGAAAAAGATCATCGAGCATAAACTCTCCTCCGTTCTCATTGATGTACGCCCTGATCTGATGACACTCATTCAACCACAGGTCATAGTGCCCATTGAGCTTGTTGGACAAGGTTGTTGGGGATATCCCCATCTCCTTTGCAAGCTCCTCGATAGTCACTCCATTCCTTGCCATTTCTGCCTTTACGTTTGGGAACCTCACTTAATCACCTCTATTCGTAATTATTTACTATGAATATATCCGGTATCCCACATTACGAAACATTATATAGTATTGCTTTGGTGCTGTCAACCCCATATATTGATTTGATTTAGATTTTTATGGAAACGCATGGCAGGAATGGAGTGGTGACATGGAAGATTGCAACTGGCTGACATAAATGGATCTCCTTAGCCCCTTTAGTTTTGCGCCGCTACCTTTCGGTAGCTTTGCCCTTATTCTGTATTATATATAGGTATCATAAAATAATCAACAAATTTTATAAAATAGTATTGACACTTCATTAAATAAATTGTATATTTGCATTAAAGGAGAGATGTGGAATGCGGGATTATAAGGAAACACATAAGATATTTGGTCAGAACATGAAGCGGTTGATGAGGGAGCGGGGCTTGACCTTTGAGGAACTTGCAAGGCAAACGGGTTTGCCACAGACATCACTGCATGAATATACCCGTGGGATGAGGGCTGTCAGCATAGAACGGGCGATCCAGATTGCTCATTATTTTAATGTTACGTTAGATGATATGGCAGAGCCATTGGGGGATTCAAGTGGCAACGAGCATAAAACAAATCGGTTCCGGTAAGTGGGAAGTTGTAGTGGAGGTCGGTAAGGACCCGCTTACCGGGAAAAGAATGCGAATAGTTCGGCGCATGAAAGGACGACAACAAGATGCTGAAAATTTATGCGCCGAATTGCTTAATGATGTCCGTAAGGGCACTTATGTCAAACCCGACAAGACTCCTTTTGGTGAATACCTTGAACACTGGTTGTCTACTCACAAAGGAAACATTGCTCCTTCCACACATGAAGGCTACCGAAGAATTATTCACAAGCACATTATACCAGCATTGGGGCAAATACCCTTACATAACCTTAAATCAATCCAGATCCAGTCCTACTACACAGAAAAACTCAGGAGCGGGCTATCCGCAAGGACGGTAGAGCAGCACCATTCTGTTATCCGCAAGGCCCTACAGCACGCCGTCAAGTGGGAGCTACTCGCAAAGAACCCTGCTATCAATACTGAGCCACCCCACCCTGACCGCCCCTCGGTAAAATACATACCCTCTGACAAAATTGAATCCTTCCTGAGCTCAATAAATGGGCAACGAGACGAACACCTTATCACCTTTGCAGTATATACGGGAATGCGGCTTGGAGAATTACTGGCTTTAACCTGGGACAATGTAGATTTCAATAAAGGGCGGGTTCGCATAACCCAGACTGTTGGTTGCATCAGGGAGCAGTTTGTGTTCCGCCAAACAGCAAAGTCAAAGCGTAGCCGCCGGGAAGTAGTGTTAGACGACGGGGCACTTACCGCACTAAAAAAACAGAAAGCGATGGTTAACAAGGAAAAGATAAAAAATGCTGACTATGCTAATCTTAAACTCGTATTCCCCGACAAAAATGGCCGACCACTTCACCCTTCCTATCTGAGCAGGCGGTTCAAAAGATTAGCAGAGAAGGCAGGGCTTGATATAACCTTCCACAGCCTCAGACATACGCACGCCACTGATTTACTTGAAATGGGCGTCAACCCCAAAGTAGTCCAAGACCGCCTGGGTATTGAAACTATCGGCGTACTCATGGACACCTATACCCATGTTACCGACAAAATGCAGGAAGATGTAGTTAATATAATGAACAAACGTTCCCCTGCTAAACCTTAATGGAAATAACTGGATGGCAGAAGAATGGCAGAAGTCACAAAAAAACCACCCAAATTGGTGGTTTTTCCAGTTATTACAAAGCCCTTTAAAGCCTTATATCATGGTGCCGGAGCCCGGAATTGAACCGGGACGGACATTATATGTCCGAGGGATTTTAAGTCCCAAATATCGGATTTTTCCAACCCTTGTAAACTAAGCATTTGTGGCTTAACTACAGGCGTTTGCGGTTCATCCCATAACACGGATATCCACTGCTTTTGGCGGGTTAGGGCAGAAAAATGGCAGAAAAAATGGCAGAAAAATCTCCATAGACACAAAAAAGCCCCCCAACCGTAGTCAGGGGGCTTGAAGATAATGTAGAATTATTAGTTTAACGCATGTTCGTCTGCCCACTTCATTATCTGGTCATAAACAGATTGCACG
>PUMO01000109.1 GCA_003551405.1 Mollicutes bacterium
CTTTCAATTGTTGGCATGAATGCAAAAGTGGCATTTTCAATGAATGGTTCAAACAGAGTTTTTGAAACACGTGCCAATTGCACTTCTAAACCATTTTCAATGTGATGATATGCGTCCCTCTTTATCAAAAATAGTGCCAAAAATCCTGGATGCTTTAAGTAATGCACCGTTTACCAAGACATCACTGATGGAAAATGCTCCAATAAAAAACTTGCTCAGGGGAGGCTTGTTGGTCACAACCAACAAGCATGACTCCTATGAGCAAGTCAAAACAATGGCGTTTTTTCATTCGTTTAGTCTGAAATTTTATTCGCACTACCCCTACTCTCTAACAAGTTGTAAGCGGAATTATGACCCTTTTTTCAGTTATTCCCACTCAGGAAGCAAACCAATTGATGGATCATCACGTAGGCGAAAGGTGTCACCCTCACTGTCCAATGTATTGAATTTTTCTAGCGCGAGGTCAAAGAGTGTCGACCCACTTTCAGTGATGTTGTCTCCGTTATCCAGTTCATTGTAGCTGCTCTGAAAAACATAACTGTTGGTCGCAACGGTGTAGGTCTCATTTGGATCAATGTCACTTACAGTGATGTTTGCGGCGTAACCGTTATTATCAATGAGATCAAGCGCTTCGGCGCCACTCACATCACTGGTCGCGATGGTGTTATCAAAGGGAAAAACATCATACAGTCGTGACGGGGTGATTTCTGCGCCACTGCTGAAATTATCACGGGTGCCGCCATTGTTTTGAATGCCTATGTCCGCGCCAGTTGAACGTTTCATCAAGCGTGCAATCCACTCGGTGAGATTGCCCTGGGAGTAAGCATCATCACTGGTTAGGGATTCTTCAAAATATTCTGACATACTTGCTTTATGGTCTTCGATGATGGATTGGACATTTGAATCTGGAAACATCAAGCGGTTGTCATCAGTTGGTCCCAGATTGTTCATGCGGGTTTCGACAATATCACCAGCTTCAATGTCTAAAGACATAAGACCGACATGTGAGCCAGATGACCCTGAGATGATTGCCGGGGTGCCTTCTACGTACCCTGCATCGGTCCAGTGGGTATGGGCGTAAAAGATGGCGTCAATCGCCTCATCACCTTCACCGCTTCCAAGACGCTGATTGGTGTCCACAACCGTGTCCATACCGTCATGGCTTAAAAACATGACAAGATCAGCGTCATAATCATTTCTGAGGGTTTGGGCGTGGTCTTGCACATATGGCACTGGATCTTCAAATGTGTAATCTTCAACCATCTCAGGAATGATCGATGATTCCTGGTCATAGCCTACGGCTCCGACCACACCGATTGTAAGCCCATTACGCTCAAACGTATCATAGGGCTCAATGCCCTCAGGAATCTCTTCAGTGCCTTCATAAAAAATATTTGCGGCGAGGAAGGAATGGTCAGCTTGGTAGGCATCACTTTCAGTATAATAGCGCGTGACATTTTCTAAGCCCCAGTCAAATTCATGGTTGCCTACAACCGTCGCATCAAACCCAACTTCATCCATGATTTTGGTCGTTGTTTCACCGTAATCACGGTTTGAAATGAGCGCGCCCTGAAGCATGTCACCCCCACCAAAAATAAGGGTGCTTTCAGGGTTTTTTTCTTTTTCATCAATGAGCAAGTTGCCAATGCGTGCCATGCCCATGTCACCATCTTCTTCAAGCAACGCACCATGTAGATCGGGCAAATAATAGATGTTGAGGGTGAAATCTTCATCATAAGATTCAGACGGTTCACCTTCACATGCCATGAGTAAAAACGGGGTTAAGCTGGCTGTAAATAATAAGAGTAATTTTTTCATCGGACTTTTTGCGCTCCTTTCACTTTTTGTCCTTACATCTTTTGATCATTCGAATTGAACATGGGTTCAAGCACGCGCATCACGGCTTGGACCATGTAGTGTTTTTTCATGGATGAAGATATTTCTTGACGCATCTTATCCATGAGGGTGTTGGTTGGAGTATGGTGAAAAATTCGCCGAAACCATAAGACTCAATGGATTCACCTTTTTTGATGTTGAGGGGTATCGGCCATGGACGCACTGATCACCACCTGTGCAAGGTTAATTGTGGTGTCCCCTGGCAAGCCCCAGTTCAATGATCAGTCTTGGGTGAAGGCTTCCAATGCGTAAAAGCAGGGTATCAAAAGCAAGCGTTTTTGATGATTTTGCTTTGGTTAGCATATCGAGCATGGCCTCCGAGATTTGTTCTGTTAGGTTAATTGACGCATCGCCATGGGGACGCGGTAATGATACACGGTTCATGGGATGCCTTTTTCATAACCACTATATTTTAACAAACGTTGTTATGGAACGCTAGTGCAACACAAAAAGGCCTTACATTTTACTAAATTTAGCCATTATGCATCGGTATCAAAGGAAGCGTTTCTGATGAAACGATTATTATTGATAAGCCTTTTTTGTATACCTGCACTTACGCTCACCACGCGCATGTGGTGAGGTAAGTGAAATCCCTTTTAACGAAGACTTGGACCATCCTCACGTTCAATAGGCAGCTAGCACAAAGCGTATGAATAGTGAAATCGCCATTTCCTTAGGAATTTCTGCTTGATGCATGTCGAAACCAGGACGTATAACGATAACGCTCCGGCTTGAATAGTCTACATGCTTACTAAGCAAGTTTTGATTGTTCGCTCCTTCAGGTTGCCCCTACTATGACCTCTGATGACTTCTCGTGATAAACCTTTTACGACCTTTTCTGTCCACAAACCTCCCAGGGTAAGACACTAATAGCCAACTATCAAGTTCTTATTCA
>PUMO01000077.1 GCA_003551405.1 Mollicutes bacterium
AAGGACGTTTCCGTCTTTAAAATGTACAATCCCATGTACAATGCTTTCATCATGAAGAATTGCTTCTATTTTATCATACTCAATATCAAAGAGATAATGCGCCTCGATTATTTCAAATACTTTATTCATCATAGTTGCTGAATCAATGGTGATTTTGGCACCCATATCCCAATTGGGATGTTTCAAGGCATCGCTTTTAGTAACGTCTTTAAGTGCCTCGCGGTCCAAATGTCTAAAGCTTCCACCGCTGGCAGTGATGACCAACTTATCGATAGCGGCGTGGTCTTTGCCTTTGAGGCATTCACTTAAAGCAGCATGTTCACTGTCTACTGGAATCAGTTTTGCCTTCGACGTTTTTAAAGCGTCCTTAATCAATGGGCCACCTACAACAAGACTCTCTTTATTTGCAAGCAAGACATCCTGGTTGTTCTTAATAGCTTCTAACGTCGCCTTAAGCCCCACACTGCCAACCAATGCATTGAACACAACCGTATCATTGAATGCATTAAGCAAAGATATCAGCCCATTGTCTTCAAGGGCATAAAAGGTCACATCAGGTGCCAGTTCACGGATGGTGTTTTCATGTTTGGCAGCCATACACACATGTTTGACAGTATGATGTTTCAATATTTTCTTAACTGCTTCTACGTTATTTCGGGCACTGATGGCTTCGAGTTTGAATTCATCAGGGTATTCTTCAACAATTTCCACCGCCTGTTTGCCGATGGAGCCTGTGGCACCAAGCAACGTGAAATGTTTCATCCAATCCCTCCGAGAGTCAGTAAAACCATAGCCAAAACCATGCCTGCAATTATCGTTGAATCAAAGCGATCAAGAATCCCGCCATGACCCGGGAGCAACTTAGAAAAGTCTTTGATATCATGATTGCGCTTCAGTGCGCTTGCAACCAAATCACCAAGCTGACTCACAACACTTAATAGCATGGAAACGAGGATGATAAAAATAATCGACGCAATCATGGAATCGAGCACAAATAAATCCACTGCATATGCGTAAATACCGGCAATTACAGTCGCAACAAGGGTTCCGCCAATTGCACCCTCGATACTTTTGTTAGGGGAAACATTGGGGTGCAATTTACGCTTGCCAATGCGCATCCCTACAAGATAGGCAAACACATCGGTCACCATCGTAACGAGCACTAAGTATAAAAGAACTTCCAATCCTTCATAAAAAATAAAGCCAATGGCCGCAAATGGAACAGATGTATAAAGGATGCCGAATATAATCATTGCTAGCAGTGTCGTTGGAAAACGTGGCGTAAAGACAAACACCATCATCCACACAAGCATCCAAAGCATCACTAGCAGCACAAGGGTCAAGGCGGTGAGCACTTCTAAGAATACCAGTAAGCTTACAATGTAGGTCACGATGGTTCCACCGATCGCAAGTGTTTTTAAACCAAAAGCAACGGCATTATCTTTACTGAGCATTTTAACAAACTCATATCCAGCAAACCCACTCACAAGTCCTAGAAAACTTAGAAGTACCACTGCGTCTAAAAAAAGCATAGGAACAAGAATGATTGCCATAATAATCGCAGTTATTAACCGTTGGCGCATGCAATCACCCTTTCTTCAATCCACCGTATTTACGGTTGCGTTTTTGAAAGTCCACAATGGCTTTGCGCAATTCTTTTTGACTGAATGCCGGCCAATGGGTCTTGGTAAAATAAAATTCAGCGTAGGCATTTTGCCATAGTAAAAAATTGCTTAATCGTTGTTCACCTGATGTACGTATTAACAAATCAACAGGCGGCAAGGGATGCGTATATAGATGTGAAGCCATCGTTTCTTCATCTATAGCGTTCACATTCAAGGATTTATTTGCTACTTTTTTAGCCATCGATTTCGCCGCATTGACAAGTTCATCTTTGCTGCCATAATCGACGCAAATATTAAGGGTAAACCCTTCGTTTTCCTTGGTCGCATCTTCAATCCGTTTCATTAAACCAAGGTTATAGTTGTCCAGGCGATCACGCCGGCCTGTAAAGATGATTCGAACATCATCCGCCAAATATTTCTTCTTGAATGCTTCGTTATCGTGATCATATTCTTTTTCATAGCGTTTGGGTAAATCCATGAGCATGTCCACTTCTTTTTGCGGCCGTTTCCAGTTCTCCGTTGAAAAAGCATAGACACTCATCACTTCAACACCTAGCTCCTTGGCTTCAATTGCGATTGAGCGTATATTCATTGCGCCACGTTCATGGCCATGAGCTCTAGAGCGCCCACGTCTGCGTGCCCAGCGTCCGTTACCATCTAAAATAAACGCTATGTGTTTGGGAACATCACGTTTTAATACTTTATCTCGTTTAATCATCATTTCACCTCTTATGCAAGGGTAATTATACAATAAACAGTCAATGAATGCCATTGCGCGCAGACGTAAATTAGTAAAAAAACCACCGGCGGTGGTTTTTTACATTTGTTATACAGTCAATAGGTCGTCTTCTTTACGCTTGAGCTCGTCATCTACTTTACCGATATATTTATCGGTCAATTTTTGTACTTCTTCTTGGTAATCATTGGATTCGTCTTCAGTGAGTTCACTTTTCTTCTCAAGTTTCTTAATGGCATCGTTGGCTTCACGGCGTGCATTACGAATTTTAACACGCGCATTCTCAGCTGATTTCTTGACTTGCTTGACCAACTCTTTGCGTCGGTTTTCATCAAGCTGGGGCATGACAATGCGAATCTGGTCGCCCTCATTATTTGGGTTTACCCCCAAATTTGCAGCGTTGATAGCTTTTTCAACATCTTTCACAGAGCTTTTATCAAAGGGTTTAATAAGTAATTGGTTCCCCTCAGGAATACTGATGTTGGCCAATTGATTCAGTGGTGTTTTCGCTCCGTAATAATCAACATACACAGGGTCAAGCATAGCTGGATTGGCCCGTCCGGTGCTTACACGTGCAAATTCGTGGGTAAGGGAGTTCACTGCATTTTCCATTTTTTCTTCTGCTTCCATCATTGTTTCATCAATCATTACAAATCCTCCTCAGCGAATAATGGTACCAATATTTTCGCCAAGCGCAGCGCGCTTGATGTTACCTTTAATGTTCATATCGAATACAACGATTTCTATGCCGTTGTCTTTACATAAGGCCGCAGCAGTTGAATCCATGACTTCAAGTCTGTTTTCTAAAACCTCGTGATGGGTAAGGACTTCGTATTTTTTGGCTTTTTCATTGCTTTTGGGATCCAGATTATATACGCCATCAGTTCCGTTTTTCGCCATTAAAATGGTTTTGGCACCAATCTCAGCAGCACGCAAGGCACTGGTAGTATCGGTTGAAAAATAAGGATTTCCAGTCCCGCCGCCAAAGATAACGATCATACCTTTTTCAAGATTGGAAATGGCTTTGCGGCGTATATAGGGTTCGGCGACTTGTGGAATGTTGAGCGATGTCATCGCCCGTGTATCTACACCAAGTCCTTCCAGGGCGTTTTGAAGGGCGAGTGCGTTCATAATTGTTGCAATCATACCCATGTAGTCCGCGCTGCTTCGTTCCATGCCCATTTCACTTGCGGTTTTTCCGCGCCAAATATTGCCCCCACCGACAATAATGCCGATTTCAAAAAGATTTAAATCATAGGCTTGTTTGATTTCCTCAGCAATTTGTCGAACCCGAATAGGATCAATACTTCGTCCACCGGGCGAAGAGAGGGCTTCGCCACTGAGTTTAATAATCAGTCGCTTTTTTTCACTCATGCAATTCTCCCCTATCTATATATAAACCAACTTTGTCTCAGTACTTATCCCATTTGTGATTTTACTTCATCAGCAAAATCTTCACTTTTCTTCTCGACACCTTCGCCAACTTCTAAGCGAACGAACGATTCAACATCGCCGCCTGCTTGCTTAACGTAGTTTTCAACACTTTGATCAGGGTCTTTAACAAACGGTTGATTAACAAGGCAAATTTCTTTTAAGTACTTGTTGAGACGGCCTTCAACCATCTTGTCAACAATGTGTTCCGGTTTACCTTCGTTTAAAGCTTCTTTTCTTAGAGTTTCACGTTCAGCCGCAATGACATCATCGCTGATATCATCACTCTTCAAATAGCGTGGGTTGATGGCCGCAACATGCATTGCAACATCTTTGGCCGCTTCTTCGCTTGCGCCGTTAAGCACCGTAAGTGCGGAAATTTTTCCGCCCATGTGCACATAAGCACCGAAGGATTGTTCATCGTTTTTTTCAACAACTTGCAAACGGCGAAGCGTGAGTTTTTCACCAATTTTACTTGTTGCCTCAGCAATCGCTGTGTCCAAATCTTTCCCATCAACTTTTGCGTTTGCTTTGGCTTCTTCTAAGTTTTTGGAATCGCTTGCCAAAATTGCAGTGCCTAAATCTTCAATGAGTTGCTTAAACTGATCATTCTTCGCCACAAAATCCGTTTCGCTGTTAAGTTCATAAATAACCGCTTTATTGCCGTCAACCTTGACGTTGGTTAGACCTTCTGCCGCAATACGGTCAGCTTTTTTCGCTGCTTTTGACATGCCTTTTTCACGCAAATATTTTACTGCTGCATCAAAATCTCCATCGGTTTCCTTTAGGGCTTTTTTGCAGTCCATCATGCCTGCGCCGGTTTGCTCGCGCAAGACTTTTACATCACTTGCTTTGATCGTTGCCATAAGTATTTCCCTCCGTATAAAGTTATCGGTATAATTTTAACATAATATAGTGTGCATAAAAAACTTTAAAACATGCTTTCTAAAAAAATAGAGAGCTGAAAAGCTCTCTATTATTTTTGTAAAGCTTCAATAAGTTCAGCTTTTCTTAATTTTGAATATCCGCTAAGACCTGCATCTTTCGCCATTTCTCTTAGTTCTGCAACGGTTTTGTCTTCAAGATTTGAAGGGGTTTTTTGAGTTGCAGATTGTGCGTCAGTTTTAGGTGCTTCTTTTTTAGGTTCAGCTTTAGGCTGTTGTTTTGCTTCAGCTTTTTGTTGTGTGGTTGATTGTTTTTGTGCAGGTTTTGCGTTTTGCGGGGTTGAATCCATTGCTTTTTTCAAGTCCGCTTTACTTTTGTTTTCTTGTTTCGCTTCAGTAGATGCTTCCGCTTTAGGTTTAGCTTGGGCTTTAGGTTGTTGTTTGCTTTCAGCAGGTTGTTCTTTTTCTGATTGACCAGAACCACCTTCAATAACAGCATCAGCCATTTTACCAACAATGACTTTGATTGAACGAATCGCATCGTCATTAGCTGGAATTAAATGATCAATTTCATCTGGGTCACAGTTTGTATCGACCATACCAAAGATAGGGATGCCGAGTTTGCGCGCTTCACGGATTGCATTGTGTTCTTTGCGTGGGTCAACAATGAATACTGCGTCCGGTAATGTACGCATGTCCTTTATGCCGCCTAAAAACATTTCTAGACGCGCGAGTTCTTTTTTAAGGTCAACCGTTTCTTTTTTAGGAAGACGCTCAAATGTACCATCTTCTTCCCATTGTTTGATGGAGTGAAGACGACGAATACTTTTACGGATGGTTTTGAAGTTAGTCAACGTTCCGCCCAACCAGCGCTTGGTAACATAGAACTGTCCCGAACGCGTGGCGTGTTCTTCAATCGCGTCCACCGCTTGTTTTTTGGTTCCTACAAATAATACTTTTCCGCCGTTTTTGCTAATTTCCAAAATGCGTTTGTACGCATCGTCAATATAACCAACGGTTTGTTGCAAGTCGATGATATGAATACCATTACGTTTCGTATAGATGTATTTGGACATCTTTGGATTCCAACGACGTGTTTGGTGTCCGAAATGTACCCCGGACTCCAACAATTGTTTCATAGATACAACTGCCATACAATGTTTCCTCCTATAGTTTTTTGATTGGCCTCCACAAACGTCATCACGTCTGTCAACCCCACTTGGGCTCCACAACAGAACGCTCTTCTTGTGTGTGTATTTACGGCATTAGGTAGTATAACAAAAAAGCAAGGGGTAAGCAAGCTTTTTTGATTAGATTTTTGAAATGGGTTGGCCTGTGAGTGTCATACGCGCATCAAGGCGCATCATTTCTTGTTGCATACGATGTTGAAGGGGAGCATATAACCAAATGATAGTCACAAAATTCGAGACAGACATAATAATTTGGAAAGGTAAATCCGCCATGATATATGGCCACAATTCTGTAATGCCGGTTTGAAGCATCGCAAAGGGGACGAACATCCATCCATAAAGCACCCCAATCACAATGCCAAATAAAGCGAGCATGGTTTCATTCGTCGTTTGTTTTAAAGGGCCATAATATAGCGTAAGCACCACAAACCACGCTAAAAACATAGGTGTCATAATCAACGGATTTAAACCACTCATAATAAGGTTGTCCAAAAAAACATAGACAAGGATAAGTGCAAGCATTTCACGGTATGAAAAAATGGACGCAAACACCAACAAGAGCACAGTGGTGAATTGCACATTGGGAATAAAGGTCAATAACTGCTCTTGAACAAACAAGATGGTCACAGCCATCGCCAGTGCGATTAAACGTCTCAATTGCATCCTGTTCACCTCTATTCTACCCCTCTGACTTCAAAACGATACGTTGCACCATCAATCAATTCAATATGATCAATGCCGCGCTCCGCGGGCGAGCCATCAACAGAAATATGGAAAAATGTGTTGGTAAAATCCGTTTCAATATCTTCTATAACCAGCAGTGTGCGTCCATACTGTGAAAAAGCATTGGATGTTTCGATGTCAAACGTTCGATCCAAGACATCATAAAGCGTGTCACCCGTTTGAAAAGACGCTGTAGTTTCAATCGATTGGACATCGTTTTCAGTGACCTCAATATGGATTTCACCCTCTGATTGCGCGCCACTGGTTTGCCAGTAGAGCAACCCCACCAACACCAAAAGCGCCCCCATGGTCAAAAGAATTTTCTTTTTCACGTTATTCACTTACTTCATTACTTGGCGCATCATACGGATGGCCTTCATATCCATCCATGACGTGCTGGGCATAGGCAAGCGCCAAATAAGCTTGCGGTGTTGAGAACATAAGGTCTGCATCGTCTTCAAGCATATAGCTGAAACCACCCTCATGGGTTTGAAAATCTAGTAATTGTGCCACATCGTCAGTCTCTATGGTGTCATTATGGGCAAGGACCATCAACCGGTGCGCATAAGCGGGGGCGTTATTATAATCTTGAAACTGTTCCGCTTCTTCTAGTTCAGATGCAATAGCCTGAGCATCACTGGTTTCGCCGAGCTTGATGAGCGCAAAATAAGTAAGCGCGGCCGTATCCATCGAATGGTCATTAATCGTATCCACATCAACTTCATCCAAAAAAGATTCATGAAAACTTTCAAGAGCCAACGTCTCATCGCTTAGGGCCAATACATTGAGACTTGCCGGGTAAAGGTGGTCCACTTCAAGATCATCTGCGAGGGTTTCTTCAAATGCTTGTGTGTCTTCCCCCATGGCACGCCCCATGAAAATTGTGTTCAAAAGTTCGCGATCGGTTTCTGGTGAATCATCGAGTTCATAATCTATAGCGTCCATCTGCTTTGAATGGAGCGCCGTAAAAAATGTATCAAGGGATGCATCCAATGAATCAGCGATGTTTTCATATTCACTGAGTCCATCATAAAGTAAAGCACCGGTTTCATCGAAAAATTCAAGCGTAAAATGGAGATGGTCCCCATCTTCAAATTCGATATCTTTTATGCCGCTATCAGCGGGTTCATCATTTTTTAAAACGGAAATGAAGCCACCTGGCAACTCCCTTAACGATTCAATACGGTGTAAAAATACACCAGCGTCGGTTTCACTTGATTCAACGCTAAAGGTTGAATCAAGCAATTCATAAGCATTGCTTTCATCTGATTCAAAATATACCGTTTCGCTCTGAATGCCTTCAGGTGTATCAAGGCTCAACGTGAGCACACCATCATAAAGGTCATCTTTAAGTTTATCCAGTTCTGTTTCAAGGGCATCGATTGTTTCTGATTTCTGTGAAAGTTCACCTTCAAGCGACGCAATAGTCGCTTCAAGCGTTTCAATTTCCGTTTCTAAGCTTTCTTCATTTCCTTCACAAGCACCCAGTGTGAAGAGTCCTACAAAAAGTAAAATCATCATTGTAACATGTTTGTTCAAAATCGTTCCTCCTAAAAAATATGTAATAAAAAAACGCCATCCTCCCGGGACGGCGTCACTTATTTCGTAATGCAAAAAAGACTCTGCACCCAAAACACGTGACCACTCACCCCCAGGAGCGTCAGATCCGCAAACAAGGTAGGTCTACCGGCTTAACATCGTCCTACTTTGCACCTTCCCGCGTGGGCAGTGGTTCATCGCATTTCGTCCGTATTACGGTTGCTGGGACAGCCCGGGATTCTCACCCGGTTCCCTGTTAAAAAAACACCTTGATGCTTACTTACAGTGTAATCGATTTTTGGTTCGCATTCAAGTTATTTCGTAACCCTCCTTCCCGTGCTATAATGATGTCAAATGTAATGAACCCCATGGAGGAGAGATATCATGCGCGGATTTAAAATTGCCAAAAACTATGATGAAACCAAGATTACCATGCCCTCGCGAAGCACTGCGTTTTCTGCAGGCTATGACTTGGCACTTTATGAAGACATACAGGTGGCACCTGGAGAAATCATTAAGGCAAAAACCGGATTAAAAGCTTACATGCAAGATGATGAGGTCTTGATTATTGTTCCAAGGAGTTCACTCCCTGATAAATTTGGATTAACCATACCAAACAATACTGGTATCATCGATAAGGATTATTATGGCAATGATGATAATGACGGGGCTATTTTTATACAATTGATCAATATGACTGACCAAGTGGTTTCTGTTAAGGCCGGAACACGTATTGCTCAGGGTATTTTCCAAAAATACTTGACCGTTGAAAAAGAAACAGCCCCCGCATCAAAACGAACCGGAGGATTTGGCTCAACAGATTAAGAATCATGAAAGGGTTTTTACTTACTTGTTTTTTAGTAAGACTTTGTATACACTTAAACTATAGGTTACGTATATGATCAGAAATAGGGTCTGGTTGTCTCTACTCCGACACCTTAAATGTTGGAACTACGTATGACATTCTTTTTAGCCTGCCCTATTTGTATGCGTACCTAAATTCGCTAGGGAGGCTTTTTTAATGGAAAGAATCAACCAGTATTTCAAACTCGAACAACGCGGATCATCAATGAAACAAGAATTACTTGCTGGAATCACCACGTTTTTAGCGATGGCCTACATTCTACCTGTGAATGCAGACATACTCTCCGCAACAGGCATGCCAGTTTCAGGCATCTTTTTTGCGACCGTCATTGCCTCATTCATTGCAGCACTCATTATGGGGCTTGTGGCCAATTATCCTGTAGCACTTGCGCCCGGTATGGGAATCAACGCTTTTTTCACCTACACTGTTGTCATAGGGTACGGTCTTGGGTGGGAAGCCGCGCTAAGTGCCGTCTTCATCAGTGGATCATTATTTTTGTTGTTGTCTGTTAGCGGACTTAGAAAAATGATTATCGATGCCATTCCCCAGGGGTTAAAATATGCAGTCGGGGCTGGGATCGGTTTTTTTATTACATTCATCGGCCTCACTAACATGGGGGTTATTGTCTCTGATCCAGAAACATTTGTGACCCTTGGTAATCTGGCACACCCAGCTGTACTGCTTGGTGTGTTTGGACTGTTCGCGGTTATTGTTCTTTATTCCATGGGAAATCGGTTTTCATTAATTATTGCGATTGCGCTTACGGCAGGTATTGGATTGATATTAAATGCGCTCGGTGTTTCTAACATGCCTTATTTTGCGGACACCCAAGAAGGATTGCTTGATGGTGCGTCACAAACCTTTTTAGCGGCGTTTAGTGGATTTTGCGAACTCTTTTCGCACCCTTCAGCCCTATTCATCATATTTACTTTCCTATTTATTGACTTTTTTGATACCGCAGGGACATTGATAGGCGTAGGGTCACGAGCCGGACTGCTTGATGACAGCGGTGAGCTTAAAGATGGAAACAAAGCATTGCTTGCAGATTCGATTGGTACCGTAAGTGGATCACTGCTTGGGACATCAACCGTCACGTCATATATTGAATCGTCAACGGGTATTGAACAGGGTGGACGCACCGGCTTAACCGCACTGACAGTTGGCATTTTATTTCTTCTTTCACTCATTATTTATCCTTTCATTGGCATTTTCACTGGTGTTTATGACCCTGTAACCGATATGGTTTATTCACCCGTGACGTCCATGGCATTAGTCATGGTAGGCATTTTAATGATTTCACAGCTTAAATTTATAGACTTTGATGACAAGCCCCTTGTCATTGGTACATTTTTGACCATTGCCTTCATGGTATTTACTTACTCAATCGCTGAAGGGATTGCGGTGGGCTTTGTATTTTATCCGCTTGCCATGTTCGCAAGCAAACGTCATAAAGACGTAAGCCCAATTATGATTGGATTGATGATTTTCTTTTTGATTTATTTCGTACTTACAACACTGGTTGGTTAATGTAAACACCTCTTGATTTTCTCAAGAGGTGTTTTTTTAAAATATTTTAGGAGGCTTCGTATGAACACATTATTGCTTGATATTGAACAAAAACCCGAATCACTTTTCAAATGGGCACTGCTTTCACTGCAACATGTATTTGGTATGTTTTCCGCAACGATTTTGGTGCCATTGCTTACAGGAATGGATATTGGCATCGCACTCATTGCGAGTGGCGTAGGGACACTGGCTTACATATTCATCACGAAACGAAAGGTTCCCATCTATCTGGGGTCATCATTCGCTTATATTGCGGCCATAAGCTTTGCGATTAACCAAAGCGGGTTGGCCGCAGCACTGGTAGGATTGATGTTAGTGGGACTCATTTATATCTTTGTTGCCATCATTTTAAGGTACAGTGGGACAGCGTGGTTGAATAATTTGCTGCCGCCAGTGGTCATTGGTCCCATCATCATGGTTATCGGTTTATCGCTTGCCTATGTTGCTATTGAATCCATTGGATTGACTGCGGATACAGAGGGTGGTCTATTCATTGGAAGTATTACGTTCATAACAGCTGCACTGATAGCGATAAAAGCCCAAGGTTTTTTCAAAATGATCCCCTTTTTAATTGCCATCATCATCGGATACACACTCTCAGTTATCATGGGTGATGTTTCACTGGGTGCAACCTTCAGCGAAGCTAATTTCTTTCATATGCCCAATTTTAAATTCATAGGCACCTATGCACTCGATTTTAATGTCATCGCCATGTTCGCACCCCTTGCTTTTGTGACCATCGCTGAACACATCGGTGACCATAAAGTATTAGGAGAAATTACAGGGCGGGATTTCTTTAAAGATCCTGGCCTTGAAAAAACCTTGCTTGGTGATGGGGTCGCCACATTCCTCAGTGCATCGATGGGCGGGCCTGCCAATACGTCTTATGGTGAAAACACGGGCATTATAGCGCTAAACCGAATAGGAAGTGTCTATGTGATTATGGGGGCCGCCTTCATTGCAATTGCCCTTGGATTCTCAGGCTATGTCCATGCATTTATCCTATCGATTCCTGATGGCATCATCGGGGGCATTACCATCATTCTTTATGGATTAATCGCAAGCAATGGGATAAAGGTTTTAAGCAAGAATAATGTTGATTTGAATATCAACCGTAATCTGATTATAGTCTCATCCATTTTAGTCATTGGACTGGGCGGTGCGGTTATTGAGTTTAGTGCTGTGGCCAGTATGTCGGGGATGAGTTTGGCCGCAGTGGTCGGTATTGTACTCAATAAGGTTTTACCAAAAACTGCATAATCAAAGCCTTAAACTATTCATGCACTAAAAAATAACGGACATCTTCATGGATGTCCGCTATTTTATTGCTCAATTGCAAAGGTTAACTCTGCACTGGCGGCCAAAGCACCGTCTACTGTTGCTTTGGCGGTCCCTTTTCCGATAGGACCTTTCATTTTGGTGATTTCCACTTCCAGGGTAAGTGTATCTCCCGGTTTTACTTGTCGTTTGAACCGCGCTTTATCTATCCCCGCAAAAAAAGCCTTTTTACCTTGATTGCCCGCGCTTTTCAAAATCGCAACCGCTCCGGCTTGCGCCAATGCTTCGATGATAAGCACCCCGCGCATAACATGATAACCGGGGAAATGACCCTGAAAAAAGGGTTCATTTGCGGTTACCTGTTTGATGGCACGCACCGATTCACCCGGCGTAATTTCTAAAACTTTATCGACGAGTAAAAATGGATGGCGATGCGGAATGATGGCTTCAATCTCATTACTGTTTAGCATGTTCAATCCTCCCAGCGTTTAAAAACTAAGGTTGCGTTATGACCACCAAACCCGAGCGAGTTGCTGAGTGCATGCGTCAATGATTTCTTGACTGCTTGATTTGGTGTATAGTTTAAATCACAATTTTCATCGGGGGTCTCATAATTAATAGTAGGCGGAATAATGCCATTTTGCAAGGCTTTAAGAGAAAGAATACTTTCAAGTGCACCACTAGCCCCAAGCAAATGACCGACCATCGACTTAGTAGATGAAATATTGAGGGAGTGTGCGTTATCTTCAAAAACCTCTTTAATTGCTTTGGTCTCAATTTGATCGTTTAAAGGGGTTGAGGTACCGTGGGCATTGATATATTGGATCTCTTTCGGTGTGATGCCTGCATCACTGAGTGCATAGCGCATACTTGCGGCGGCCCCTTTACCCTGTGGATCAGGAGAAGTAA
>PUMO01000111.1 GCA_003551405.1 Mollicutes bacterium
CTTATAATCATCAACATGGTGCTTTAGCAGTGCATGCATTGTTTCACCTTCTTAAAAAAATTGGTGGATGCGCGAGGCATCTCACCAATTTATCGCGGTGGTGACCACCGTCGAAACAGTCCGTTTGATTACACTTTTATTATAATATGTTAAACGGATTTTTTCAATTGTTAATCGGTGTGCTTCGCGCGAATTTTATCTTTGAGTTGTGGATCAAAGGTTTGTGCTTTGAGCATGGCAATTTCTTCTTTGTAGGGCGCATAAATACGCTTTTTATCATCAGGGTTTTTAGGAAGATACGGGGTTTCAAGGACCTTGGGGATTTGTTCAAAGTCTTTGTGGTGGACGATATGGTTAAGCGCATCAAATCCGATATATCCAAAGCCAATGTTTTCATGACGGTCTTTAGAAGCACCCCGTGGATTTTTGGAGTCGTTGATATGAAAAACGCTGATGCGCTCAAGACCAACGATGCGGTCAAATGTTTCCATCACACCATCAAAATCCAAAGCAACATCATACCCGGCGTCATGGGTATGGCAGGTATCAAAACATACGCTTAAGCGGTCACTATCTTCAACGCGGTCTATGATTGCTTTGAGTTCTTCAAAATTGCGGCCAATTTCTGTGCCTTTTCCGCTCATGGTCTCAAGGGCGATGAGGGTTGGGAGTCCCTTGGTATTTTCAAAGACTTGGTTCAAGCCTTCCGCAATATATTCAATGGCCGTATCCACGCCCTGTTTAACGTGGGCACCGGGATGGAGGACAATTTGCGGGGCGCCCATGGCGGCACTGCGCTTGACTTCTTCGGTTAAAAAATCTACCGCAAACTGACGTTTTTCACTGTCCTTGTTTGCAAGGTTCATGATGTAGGGCGCATGCACAACGACATCGCTTGGATCAATGTCATTGTCTCTCATCATTTGAAGTGCCTCATCAATACGCATTTTACTGATTGCTTTGCGACGTGTGTTTTGTGGGGCCCCTGTATAGATCATCATCGTGTTGGCTTCATAGCTTAGGGTTTCTTCCACACTGGCCACAAACATTTTGTCTCCATTCATGGAGACGTGACTTCCGAGTTTAATCATTATTTCACTTCCTATGCTTATTGTATTGTTTGTTTTTATACTCGTATTTCTTCTGGGTTTTCTTTATGACCTCACGGTCATTTTCACGGACAACAATTTCACCGTTTTTTACTGTAATGAATTCAAAGCGAACATGTTCTTTTTCAAGATAAGCAAACGCTTCGTGGTCACGCTTATCATAAAGGGTAATGACTTCCCCTTCCATGCCCATACGACCCGTACGCCCACTACGGTGGATGTAAAAGTGCATTTTACGCGGGAATTCATAATTGACTATATGGGAAATCCCCTTAATGTCCATCCCCCTAGCCGCCATGTCTGAGGCAACAATGTACTCTACTTTCAAGTTGTCAATTTCTCGCATGACTTGTTTACGCTCTCTTGCGGACAAGTCTCCGTGAAGGGCGGTGACAGAAAAACCTTCCTGATAAAGCAATGCTTTAAGCCTTTTTGCATCGTCTTTTGAATTTGTAAAAATCAGCGCCAAATAAGGATTGAACGCACCAAGAAGCTTTAGAAGGTCCTGATCACGGTTTTCCCTGGCCGAGCGCATAAACTGATGGCGAATCTTAAGTTCTTTTAAGCGCATGGTATCCAAGATGACCTGGTGAGGGTGATGCATGCTTTTTTCTACGAAATGTTTGAGGTGCTTAGGCAGTGTAGCGGTGAACACCATCATTTGGGCTTTGGTGTTAATAATCGATGCTAAGCGTCCAAGTGTCTCAATGAACCCTTGGTCAAGGGCCATGTCGGCTTCATCAATGACAAATGTCTTAATGGTGTGCATATGCAGGACTTTTTCTTTTAAAATTAAGTCTTCAAGACGTCCTGGCGTCCCAATCACGATATCGGGTTGATGTTTTTTTAGTCTTTCAATCTCACGGTTTCGATCACTGCCACCGGCAAAGGTGCGGATGTCCACGGGAAAATCCGCATGGTCGGTGATGGCTTTAATCATCGACTCAATTTGTTTGGCGAGTTCACGCGTTGGCGCAACAATGAGTGCTTGAGCATACTTATGATTGATTGGACTGTCTAGATTATCAAGCAGCGGCAATAAAAAGGCATGGGTTTTCCCCGACCCAGTCTCACTGACGCCGATGACATCGCGCCCCTTTAGCGCATAGGGAATGACTTTTTCCTGAATTTCACTAAAGGTTTGAAAATTCAGGGCGTTTAAGGCATTATGAATGTAGTCGTTTTTAAATTTCATCATGATAACACATCTTTCTAGCGTACGATTTAAAATACCTGTTTATTATAACATAGGTGAAGGAGGAATGGCATGGTTGTTGTTTCATTAACCCCAAGAGGCTATTGTCACGGGGTCGTGGGTGCTATCAAGGAAATGCGAGAGATATTAAACAATAAATCATTGGCGCGTCCGATCTATATTTTGGGGCGTCTTGTTCACAACGAAAAAATTGTGAACGATTTTGAAGCCCTTGGAATTAAAACCCTTGATGGCGCTTCAAGAGTCAAGATGCTAAAAAGCATCAAAACGGGCACAGTCATCATCACGGCTCACGGCGCGTCGCAAGCGGTCTATGATTTAGCTGAGCAAAAAGGCTTACGGCTCATTGACACAACCTGTAAAGATGTATTCACCTCACAGCAGACCATGAAAGACTACGTCGCCAAGGGATATCACGTCATATTCATCGGCAAGCATACCCA
>PUMO01000128.1 GCA_003551405.1 Mollicutes bacterium
AAAATGACACTGGCAATCATCAATGCAAACGAGACCATCATCGCTGATGCGAACCGTTTAAAAATGATACATCCCACTTTGGTTCAAAAATTGTCTTGCCCTTGGCTTTTTTTTCATTAACGGGTCCGCCAGTGTGATGACACCAACAATCATCAAAAACCCTGTAAAGATCTGAAGCATCTCTGCACGATGGCTTATGTGCGTTAAGATAAAAAGTATGACCATCACCATAAGCGTGGTAATCAAGGTGCTTCCGCGTGTACGTAAAAAAACATACGTAAGCACAATGTTCATGGCTATGGACAATATCAAGCGCTCAACCATTGAAAGCGCAATAAAATCAATGTGTCCGCCCATTTCAAGAGGGATGAGCCACACCCACCAAATCACGCCAATGATGAGGGCAATGAAAAGGGGGCTTACATACCTAAGCAAGGCAGGCACTAAATAGCCGCGCCACCCAAGCTCACCACCGAGGGCACCAAAGAACACACCGATAAAAAGCATTTGAAAGGGAAAGTGCCACTGAAAAGAAATCAATGACGCATCACCGAAAACCATAAAAAGCACCAACATACTAATGGGTAGCATTAAGAAGAGGCTTATCCAGATGATCAGTGGAACTTTCACATCAAAAAGACTGTTGAAGAAGGGGGCGCTTTTACGGTGTTTGAAAGAAAAACTTATGACATAGCTCGCAAGGTCGCTTACAATGAGCGCCCCAAAAACATGCTGGGCATTCAAAGCGTGTTCAAAAACATTCATAACGCCAAACAGCGCAATCATAAAAATGATTATAAAAATCAAGAAATGTTGGCGCAAATCAGGAAGTGCTTCAAGTGAACGCAGATAGGCATTGATAAAAATCGCGCCCAGCGCAGGCGCCAACAATGCAAGCATGAGAATCCAATAGGAAAAGTGCTCAAACGTCACACCAACCAAGGGCGCAAGCCCAAACAAGACCCAGGCGAAGGCCGTCCCAATCAGTAAAAACCATACGAATGGTAAAACTTTAATCATAAAATTGCGACGCAATCTTATCTAAAATGGCCTGAGTATCCTTAGCATCTTGGTCGATTTGACGTTTTAAGCTATCTTTACTGTCAAACTTTTCTTCATTGCGCAATCGCTCAATAAATACTGTTTCCAGTGTCTTACCGTAAATGGTGTCATTGAAATCAAATAAAAAGCTTTCAACACTGATGTAATCGTGACCCGATAAGGTGGGATTGAAACCAACTGATGTCATTGAACGGTACCATTTTCCGTCCAAGCGGCTCATGGTCGCATAGACACCACGTTTAGGGATTAAATGTTCACCGCAATCAATGTTGGCTGTCGGATATTCAATGGTGCGCCCCTTTTGGCTACCTTTAATAATGGTCCCCTTAATCCGGTAGTAATCCCCCATGAGCGCAGGAATTGCATCCACATGACCACCGCGAATAAGGTCACGGATATGTGTGCTTCCAATTTTATATCCATCTAAAGACTGTTCGCCTATCACAATGGTTTCAAACGACGCATATGTCTTAAGCAATGACACATCACCCTTGGCCATATGACCAAAAGTGAAATCAAATCCGCATACCAACATGCGAACATTGCGCAAATAAGTATCTATGAATTGTCTGGGGTCCATGGATGCTTTTTCTTTGTCGAACTCAATGACATAAACATCATCGATGTCGAACTGCTTTAAGCGTTCGAGTTTCGTTTCCAAGGGGGTAATATAATAAAAATCTATATCAAATAAGACGTGCTTGGGATGTTTGTCAAAAGTAATGACCGCCGTGTTGAGTCCGCGGCTTCTTCCTTTGTTTATGGTGGTTTCTATCAATGTCTGATGGGCTTTGTGTACGCCGTCAAAAAAGCCGATGGCGGCGACGGTATTGGCTTTGATGCCTTGGTCATTCAGTTTGGTCACATTCACAAAATCACACTTTCAATGAAATACTTTTTGTGCCTTATATATACCGGGTTCATCCTGTTTATAGATGCCAAGCAGCTGCTCATGCTTATCAAGTAATTTAATAAGGGCATCGTCACTGTCAAGCTTAATGGCTTGACCATTTAATATACGGGTTTTCATGCTTTCACTGACTTTAAAGCCACGCAGATCACAAAGCGCATCATTAAGGGAAATAATTTTCGCGCGTCCCTGCGTCAGTTCAACAAGCTCAGTCGCATCTTCAATCGAAAATTGACCCGACTGAGTGCGGTGAATGCGTGTCGTGTGTCCCACACTGCCAAGACGCCGGGCAATATCATCCGCAAGCCTGCGCACAAAGACACCCTTTGATGTCTCCGCAAAAAGATCAACACTATAGGTTCCATCCTGATGATCCCGAACATTGGAAAGACGCTTGATGGTATAAATGTAGGTTTTTCTCGCAGAAACCTCGGGAATGGATTTGTTTTCTAAAGCATATTGATAAAGTTTTTTTCCGTCAACCTTCACAGCAGAATATGCCGGCGGGGTCTGGTGATATGCACCAAGAAAAGCTTTCAGAGTCGCATCCAATGCAGAAAAATCATGAACATCGGCGGTTTCACACACCGCCCCAGCATGATCAAGGGTAGTCGTGGTGCGGTTAAAACGCAGGGTAAACATGTAACCTTTGTCGTTTTGGGTTAAAAATTCCATAATTTTAGTGCCCTGATTAATGCCGAGGACCAGCACACCAGAAGCTTCCTTATCGAGTGTTCCGGCATGTCCAACTTTTTTCGTTTGAAATGTTTTTCTGACCTTATTGACACAGTCATGA
>PUMO01000037.1 GCA_003551405.1 Mollicutes bacterium
CCTTCAAAGCTAGGCTTGTTCTTCGCTTCGTCAATTTGTGTTTTTACATTCAAATAACATCCGTGGGGATGGGCATTGGTAAAGACATTTGAACGGATGCTTGGTTTGATAATCATGGAATCACTCCTTAAATATTTCCCAGTTTCAACGATTATTGTATCATTATTTTATCTGATTTTACACGAACAGGCCGCAATTTGTTTAATTTGATTTGAAATTCAAATAAAAAAGCAGTGCACTGGCACTGCTTAAAGGATTTCAGAAGCACCATCGAGAAAAAGGGTGATGGTACGATTTCTGTTTTTACTGAGTGCCTTGATGCGCGCATCGCTTAACAGTTCACGTTTTAAGCCGTCAATATCACGTTTGGGCAGGGGCCAAGGAAGTCCTAAAGCAACGACGGTGCCATTGGCTTTGCCTTTAATGTTGTGGATGTGACGAAAGGCATCTAGGTTGGTATTGAGTGTTTTAATCGTGATCACTTGTTGCTCATACGAAAAGTCGGCGCGATGAATACGGTTGTTTTTAATGGATTTGATTGCGGCTTCAAAGCCATAGCTTGATACATATAACAAGACATCGCGCATGCCGTTTTTAAACGGACAGACATTGTTTTGTCCGTTGTGGCGTTGAAATTGACGGTTCATGGTGTCACTGTCGCAACCTTCCGCTCGATCACGAATGATTAAATGCGCAGGGTCTTGTGTGAACACAATGTCAATCGACCCAACGACTTCTTCCCCACGTTGTTCTTGATGACAATAGGATTGATGGGCATTGATTAAACCTTCATAAATCATGTCGTTGAGCCAGTTATCCCCCTTTGGGGTACAAATATCACCCACCAATGTAGAAGCATTCAATGTTGGCATGGTCGGCCTCCTCATTATTTAATGATTTGGTTGATATGATTAAAGGTCTTTTGATAGACAGGCCGCATTCTTGGTTCATTGACATGATTGAGTGCGTCTTCAAAACGAAACCAGCGCACACCGCTATTTTCATCAGGCTTGATTGTGAGCGGCTGGTCACTGCGTGCTTGCAATAAGTAAGTGGCGTTAAGATGGAGATGGTCCGGCACATATTCACCGTGTTTAATATGATTTTGAACCTGAAGCGTATCGAGCATGAATATCGATGAATCGACAGGCGACACGCTCTTTAGTCCGGTTTCTTCCTGGGTTTCTTTAATCGCCACATCAAGCAAATCGGGGTTGCCATCCGCATGACCGCCGACCCATGCCCATGAATCATAAATATTGTGATAGGCAAACAAGACGTGCGTGGCGGTTTCATCAATCACAATGGCACTTGCGGTCAAATGCGCAATGCGGTTGGTTCGTTTCAAACAATCATCATGCTTATCGATAAAATCCAAAATGACTTGTTTATCGGTTGCTTCTTGTGTGTTTTTGGGGGAATAATTTTTAATCGCTTGTTTAAACATGGAAGCCTCGCTTAATTTTAGTGTGTAATTTCAAATGTTTGATAACTGTGCGCATGGTCAATGGTCGTCTTTTCTATGCGCTCAATGGCACCGGGGTGTTCATTGTTAATGGTCGTTTCAAATGCATCAATGGTGGACGATTTGCCTTGAACGATGCATTCAACACTACCGTCACGCCGGTTGCGCACATAACCGTTTAGACCATGACGCTTAGCGGTCCTTGCAATGAAAAACCGCATGCCGACGCCTTGGACCATGCCGAAAAGTTCAAATTGTACCGTTTCCATGGAAAGCCTCCTTTATGTACCCATCACGTGGATGTGCACTTTACGGTTTCTGGGACCATCGTATTCACAGAAATAAATGCCTTGCCAGGTCCCAAGCACTAGCCGGCCATCATCAACAATCACTGTCTGTTCAACACCGGTCATAGACGTTTTAATGTGTGCATGGGAATTGCCTTCCATATGATTAAATTGTGGACGGTCGGGAAAGGCCTTATCGATACCGAGTACCATATCATCCTCAACATCGGGATCAGCATTTTCATTAATGGTTACCGCAGCGGTAGTGTGCGGAATAAAGACACTGATGCGTCCCTGGGTAATGCCAGTTTTTTTGACGATGGACGCAATGGCTTTTGTTATGTCCTGCATAATTTGTGGTGCCTTTGTTTTAAGTGTAAAGGTATGCATTTCATTAATCACAGTATCAACTCCCACTTAAAAGTATATCATGAATCAAACAACGCTTAAACTCTTCACTTCATGATTTTAAGGGCTTCAGTTTTGCTGAGGGGCTTTTGATAATAAAACCCTTGAGCGTAATCACATCCAATGGTTTTAATAACATCAAGCTGCGCTTTAGTTTCGACTCCTTCGGCCACCAACTTTGCCTTTAGCGCACGGGCAATAAAGACGATTGACTGGGCAATGGCTTTGTCTTTGTCACTTTCAACGAGTTGATCAACAAATATTTTATCGAGTTTAATAAAATCAATTGAATAATTCTTTAGATAGGAAAGGGATGAATACCCTGTTCCAAAATCATCAATCAGAACTTGGATGCCGGCTGCTTTAAGGATTTGAAGTGAATGGTTCACTGCTTCTGTGCGTTGTGCAAACACGGTTTCAGTCAGTTCAATTTGGATATACTGAGGCGGAATGTTATGCGTTTTAAGGGTTGATAATAAATTCGGTGCAAACGTTTCATCCATCAGTTCATAGCTTGATGCATTGATACTGATGGGAAGCGGCGTTTTTTGGGTCGCAACCATACTTTCATAAAAAGCAATGCTGTGTTTAAGAACGGTTTTTCCCAG
>PUMO01000117.1 GCA_003551405.1 Mollicutes bacterium
AATGTCAAAGTTATTATGCGAGGATCATTGACAATATTGTCATCGGTGCGTCTCCGCAGTGGATGCAGTCACGCTTGATTGCCTCAGGGATTCGCCCAATCAACAATGTCGTGGATGTGACCAACTACGTAATGCTTGAAACCAATCAACCTTTGCATGCCTTTGATTATGAAACCATCAAGGGCGATCAAGTTGTTGTTAGAGAAGCAAAAGCACAAGAAACGCTTATTACATTGGATGGACAAAAACGCACGCTTAGTGAAGGAGAAATCCTTATTACGGACGGCGACAAACCCATTGCCCTAGGGGGGGTTATGGGAGGCTATGAGAGCGAGGTCAGCGAGACCACAACTTCAATTATGTTAGAAAGCGCCACGTTTGATCCTGTACAAGTACGCCGCACGGCACGTCGCCATGACCTTAGAAGTGAATCATCAATGCGTTTTGAACGCGGTGTGGACCCGGCAATGACACGGTATGCGCTTGACCGCGCTGCAGAGCTGTTAAATCGATATGCGTCTGGTAACGTGCGCTCAACCGTTCAATATTTTGATACCAATGAACACGGGCCCACTCCAATCAATATAAGTCTTGACACACTTAACAAAGTCCTTGGAAGCAGGCTTTCAGAGGATACTGTTAAAAAGATACTCAAGCGTCTTGAGTTTCCTTATGAACTCAATGATAATACATTTACGGTTCACGCTCCTTCAAGACGTGGTGATATTTCTGGTTATCAGGATGTCATTGAAGAAATTGGACGCATTTATGATTACAATAATTTAAAAGCCACACTCCCGCATACCCTCTCTAAAGGCGGTCTCAGTGATTATCAGCGCTTCAAACGCGACATCTCTCGTGCGCTTAATGGTCTTGGTCTTTATGAAACCATAACCTACGCTTTGCGTGACTATGATAGAGTGCATGATTTGACGCCACTAACGGATGAACCTGTTAAATTATCAAATCCGCTCAGTAAGGAACACGCCGTGATGGCACTGACCCCGCTTAACGGCCTTGTGGATGTGGCGCAGTACAATATGAACCGTAAAATGGAAGCGGTCCATATATATGAGATTGGGAAACGCTATGGCACCAAAAAAGAAACAGAAGTGCTTGGCCTATTAATGAGCGGCGTGCATCAGGACCGTCGCTGGATGACAAGTCATGAAACCAACTTCTTTACCTTGAAGGGCATTATCAATGCCTTGCTTGATCGTTTCCATTTAAACGCAACCTATGAAGCGGTTACGCTCGATAATTTCCATCCCCATCAAACTGCACGGATTAAACTTGGTGATGATATCATTGGATTTATTGGTAAACTTCACCCCAACTATGCGGATGCTTACGATTTAAGTGACGTCTATGTGGCAGAAATGAATATCGAAACCATCTACAACCATAAACCCAAAGACGCCACGTATGAGCGCGTTCACAAATATCCTTCGGTACGCCGTGACTTGGCTCTTGTGGTTGATAGTGACGTCCCGGCCGGTGATATCATTGGCGCCATCTTTGACAATTCGACCAATGTGCTTAAAGACGCGAAAATCTTTGATGTATACAAAGGAGACAAGATTGAAGCGGGTAAAAAATCTCTCGCCATTCGCCTGCGTTTTGAAGATAAAAGCGGTACCCTTAAAGCACAGAGTGTTGATGAAATGGTCAACAACCTATTAGAAGCACTAAAACATGATTATGGAGTCTTTTTACGATAATTTTAAGCCTACGGTCACTCCGTAGGCTTTTTGTTTTTTAAAAAGCTTAAAAAATGAATGAAAGCGATTGCACCAAAGGGTATGCTTTGTTACAATTAAATCGTATTGGATTAAACTGAGGAGGTTATTTATGAAAATAGGCGTACCAAAAGAGATTAAAAACAACGAAAACCGTGTCGGCATCACCCCTGCGGGTGTCTCGCTTTTAAAAGCAAACGGGCATGATGTATTTGTGGAGTCAGGCGCAGGAGAAGCATCCGGCTTTAAAAACAACGAATTTGTGGACGCTGGCGCCAGTATTGTAGAAACACCGCATGAAGCATGGGCGCAGGAGATGGTCATCAAGGTAAAAGAACCACTCCCAAGTGAATATGGTTATTTTAGAGAAGATTTGATCTTGTTTACATTCTTACACCTTGCGGCTGAAAAAGAATTGACACAAGCCTTGATAGATTCCGGTGTCAAAGCAATCGCTTATGAGACCGTTCAAATTGGTCGCGATCTTCCATTGTTGCGTCCAATGAGTGAAGTCGCTGGAAGACGTGGCACCATTGTTGCAGCGACACAACTTGAAAAACATCGCGGTGGCCGCGGGATTCTCTTAAGCGGTGTGCCTGGTGTAACTCGGGGAAATGTTGTGGTTATCGGCGGCGGTACCGCTGGAATCAGCGCTGCACGCATGGCGATTGGCTTGGGCGCACGGGTTACCATCATTGAACTTGATGAAGACAAAATGCGCTATCTTGACAACATTTTCAATCATGAAATCAATGTTCTCAAGAGTAATCCCTTAAATATTGCAGAAGCACTGAAAACAGCTGATGCGGTCATTTCGACGATTTTGATTGCTGGTGCAAAAGCCGCCAAAGTTGTAAGTGAAGCCATGGTCAAGGGGATGCCTGAAGGCAGTGTGATTGTTGATATATCCATTGACCAGGGAGGCTCAGTAGAAACAATTGACCGCATTACCACCCATGATAACCCAGTCTATTTCAAACACGGTGTTGCGCACTATAGTGTCGCCAATATGCCGGGGGCTGTCCCA
>PUMO01000028.1 GCA_003551405.1 Mollicutes bacterium
GATCGTTACTTTGAATATAAAGACACCCTTTATTCCTACCAACCCTTTTTGGACCAGTTTGAACGCACGCTCACGCACGGCGATGCGCAAGTGTCCAATTTCGTCATTACCGAAAACGGTACCCTTAAATTGATGGACTGGGAATTCACAGGTATGAACGATCCGTTCTTTGATCTTGCGCAGTACGGCAATAAAGACTTTGACCATGCGGTTGCCCTCCTTGGCGTTTATCTTGGGCGCACACCGAATCATAAAGATTTCAAGCGTTTATACCTTTGGCGTGTGGATCTATGCCTGCAGTGGCATAACGTTGCGTTATATAAACACGCAATTGGTTTGAGCGATGATTTACAGATCCCATTTGATAAAGTGGCCGCTTCCTATCTTGATAAAGCCGCGGCACTCCTTGCTAAATTATAATCTTTACACATATTATTTGTAATGGTCCCATGCTTTATATAAATAACGAAAGCACTTACGCCTGTAAGTGCTTTCATTTTGTTTAAAGCCGTTTTTGCTGTTGTGGATTGCTTGACTTTATTATATAATTTAGTTGTATGACAAGAACCATGTTTGTCTATCAATTTATTTTTAAATGGAGGTAGTTGCGATGGCTACAAAGAAAACGTTTCAGTCCATGGATGGAAATGAAGCCGCAGCCCACGCGTCTTACGCGTTTACAGAAGTTGCCGGTATTTATCCTATCACACCATCTTCACCTATGGCTGAACACACAGACCTATGGGCATCACAAGGCAAGAAGAATCTATTTGGCATGCCTGTTAAGGTTATTCAAATGCAATCGGAGGCTGGTGCTGCAGGAACGGTGCACGGTTCACTGCAAGCTGGGGCTCTGACAACCACTTACACCGCTTCACAGGGGCTTTTACTAAAAATGCCCAACATGTATAAAATTGCCGGTGAGCTGCTCCCGGGCGTCATTCATGTCGCTGCGCGCAGTGTTGCAGTCCAGGCACTTTCGATTTTTGGGGACCATCAAGATGTGATGGCGACCCGTCAAACCGGCTTTGCCATGCTTGCAAGCGGTTCGGTCCAACAAGTGATGGACCTAGCAGGCATTGCGCATTTAAGCGCCATCAAATCAAGCATTCCGTTCTTACACTTTTTCGATGGGTTCAGAACATCCAATGAAGTAAACAAGATTGAAGTCATGGATTATGACGTTTACGATCGTTTACTTGATCGCGATGCAGTGAGCGCGTTTAAACGCCGCGCCTTGAACTCAACGAATCCTGTAACGCGCGGTAGTGCTCAAAACGATGACGTTTACATGCAAGCACGTGAAATTCAGGAAAAGTTCTATTATGACATTCCTGATATTGTCAATGAGTACATGCAAGAAATTTCTAAGGAAACGGGCCGTGAATATAAGCCGTTTACCTATTATGGTGATGCGGACGCTGAAGATATCATCGTTGCGATGGGCAGTGTCACAGAAACCATTAAAGAGACCATTGACTATCTACGTGAAGAAGAAGGCCGCAAGGTCGGACTGGTCAATGTGCATCTTTACCGTCCGTTCTCGACTAAGTATTTCCTCGATGCGATGCCTTCAACTGTGAAACGTATTGCGGTGCTTGACCGCACGAAGGAAAACGGTTCAATCGGTGAGCCGCTTTATCTTGATATCAAGAGTGCGTTTTATGGCAAAGATAACGCGCCTGAGATTGTTGGCGGCCGTTACGGACTTTCTTCCAAAGACACCACACCTGCGCAAATTAAAGCTGTTTATGATAACTTAACAGGTGAAAAGAAAAACTCATTCACCATCGGGATTACCGATGATGTCAATAATACGTCACTACCGGTTACTAAAGAAATCAGCGCGATTGACGATACAACCACTGAACTTCTCTTCTACGGGTTTGGTAGTGATGGTACGGTTGGTGCGAGCAAGAACACCATCAAGATTATCGGGGAAAACACGGATCTTTACGGCCAAGCGTACGCCAGCTATGACTCTAAAAAATCCGGCGGCATCACCCGTATGCATTTACGCTTCAGTGAAAACCCAATTAGGAGCACCTACTTGGTGAACCATCCACATTTCGTTTCTTGTTCTAAAGATTCATACGTCTTCAAATACGATATGCTTGATGGCATCCGCGAGAATGGACGCTTCTTGTTAAACACCATCAAAACCCCAGAGGAAATCGAAGACTTCCTCCCCAATTCCTACAAGCGTAAATTGGCTGAGACCAATTCCAAGCTTTATATTATCAATGCGGTTAAAGCGGCTGAGGACATTGGACTGGGTGAGCGCATCAATACCATTATGCAATCAGCGTTCTTCGCCCTCAACGAACAAATCATTCCTTACGATGAAGCGAAGAAACTGATGAAAGAATATGCGAAAAAAGCGTATGGACGCAAAGGCGACAAAATCGTTGAACAAAACTATCAAGCGATTGATAAAGGCGAAGAGTCCCTTGTGGAAATTCCGGTTAAGGAAGAATGGAAGTATCTTGAGGATGATCCCAAACCTGAAGCGTCCGCACGTCCAAAATATGTTCAGGAAATTGCTGACCCTGTCAACGCCATTAAAGGGTATGAACTCCCAACAAGCGCGTTTGAAGACTATGTTGATGGGTCCATGATGCAAGGATCCACTGCTTATGAAAAACGTGGCATTGCCAACTACATTCCGCAGTGGAATTCTGAAACCTGTATTCAGTGTAACCAGTGTGCCTTTGCATGTCCGCACGCAGTTATCCGCCCAGCGCTTATGACCGAAGA
>PUMO01000016.1 GCA_003551405.1 Mollicutes bacterium
CGGGATTGCGGCGCACTGGGCATATAAAGAAGAAGGCTCACGTGTGCCAATGACGGAAATGGTTTCAAAAAAACTCAAATGGTACGGCGACTTGATCAAATTCACCGAAGAAAGTGAATCGGAAGAAGAGGTCGTTGATTTGCTTAGGGATGATATTTTCCACTCCAATGTTTATGTGTTCACCCCCGATGGTGATATCATCGATCTTCCCAAAGGTGCCACACCACTTGACTTTGCGTTCAGAATCCATACGGAAGTGGGCATTAAAACCGTTGGAGCCATTGTTAACGGTAAAATTGTACCGCTTGAATATGAACTTGAAACCGGCGACATTGTTCAAATTAAAACATCGAAAAATTCATTTGGACCTAATGACAACTGGTTAAAAATTGTCAAAACATCGAACGCCAAATCCAAAGTCAAGAATTATCTCAATAAACAGCGCCGCGACGTGTTAATGGAGATGGGCCGCGAAGAACTCAACAAAGAACTTGAACGACGCAAGGAAAAAAATATTCAATTGAATGACAAACTCGTTAAAGAACATTTTGCCAACAAGGGCATCCACTCCGTTGAAGACTTGCACTATGAAATCGGTAAAAACACTCTCACTGCCAGAAGTGCCATCAATGCCTTTGCCGGCAAAGAAACCTTCAGCGATGAAAAACTGATGGAATCAATCAACAGATCACAGCGCGCAAAACAAACTGATTCCAACATAGTCGTAGAAGGGCTTGACAATCCGTCAGTCAAATTGTCAAACTGCTGTACACCAATTCCCGGTGATCCGATTAAGGGCTATATCTCCAAAGGCAGCGGCATTGCGGTTCACCGCAAGGAATGTAAAAACCTTCAAAATTTGGACAGTGGTCGTTTTATTGATGTTGAATGGGCGGATTATGAAAATGAAATTCATGAAGTGAATCTCAAACTGATTGTGATGAACCGCGACAATATCTTAGCGGAAATCATCAACATGACCACCACACATGGTGGGAAAGTCGACCAAGTAAGTGCATCCACGAACAAACGCGGTGAAGGGGTTATTAAGGCTAAGCTCGGCGTTAACAACCGCAGCGAACTTGAAAACATCATTCTCAATTTACAAAAAATTAACGGCGTGCTTAATATTGAAAGGCTGATGAAATAATGAAAGTCATTGTCCAGCGTGTCAAAGAGGCGTCATGTCGTGTTGATGGTAATGTCTACAGTGAAATCGGCAAAGGCTTTTGCCTGTTCGTATCCTTTAAAGAAGGCGACGATGCATCCGTTATACCCTGGATGGCGAAAAAAGTGGCGAACTTACGCATCTTTGAAGATGACGAAGGCAAAATGAACAGAAGTTTAAAGGATGTGGGCGGCAGCGTTTTAAGTATTTCGCAGTTCACCTTAGAAGCGTCTACTAAAAAAGGCAACCGTCCATCATTTACCAGTGCGCTTAGTCCTGATGAAGCAAACATGCTTTATGAAACGTTCAATAAGACGCTTAAAGAATCCTATTCACTCAACGTTCAAACCGGCGCTTTCAAACAACATATGGATATTGCCCTTATTAATGATGGTCCGGTGACCATACCGATCGAAAGGACGATTACCGATGATTAAAGCATTGAGCAAAAGCGATAAAAGTGACTGTTTGGCCTTTTTATATGAAGAACCAGAAATCAATCTCTATATTATCGGAGACATCTATAATGGTGCCTTTGATAACGATTATCAACAAATATACGGTGAATATCGTGAGGGCAAGCTCTTTGCGGTGATGAGCCGCAACATGTCGAATTTAACGTATTATGCATTGAACAATGATTTCAACTCTGAATGGATTGATATCTTCAACCAGTTCGACTTTCTTTTTATCAGTGGCAAAGAAGAATTGCTTGAAGCAATCAAACCGTATTATCCTTCCATGCGTGAAGACAAAATGGATTTCATGAAAAGCACCACCTTCACCCGTGATGAATCGATTGACTATAGCGGCATTCAAATTCTCACAACCCGCGCGCAAGCCGCCAAGGTCTTTGCGCTCATTGAACAAGTGCCAGAGCTGTTTACCCTTCACCGCAAAGGCCGCAGTGAAGCGATTGAATACTTCATGAACAATAGCGGTGAAAATGGCACAACCGTCTTCATTGAAGATGACCACGGTAAAGTTGTGGCCTCTGCAAGTGCTGTATTTGAAACCAAAAAATCCGCAATGATTGTGGCCGTTGCGACACACGAAAGTGTGCGCGGGCAAGGGTATGGCCGCACTGTCATGCATTATTTGATGGATTTATACATCAACCATAAAGACAAAACCTTGTGTTTATACTATGATGACCCCATTCCTGAAAAGTTGTATAAATCCCTTCATTTTATCGACATTGCCCGCTGGAGCATGTTGGTGCCTGATGATCCCTCAACCAAGTATTGAAACGACCCGTCTCGTGCTTAGACCCTTGCACGCACGAGACGAAGCGGCAATTTTTGATTATGCCAAGCGTCCTGACATCGGCATAAAAGCGGGGTGGAATCCCCATCAAAACATTCATGAAACCCGTGCGTTCATTCAACAGGCGCGCAAAGTTGCACGTATGGGCCATCCGCCCGTTTATGGTGTGCGGCTAAAAAGTAACGGACAGCTTATTGGAACAGTTCAACTTCACACGTTTTATAAAGACTTCAAGGCGGATATCGGGATGGTTTGCCATCCGGATTATCAGCGCCAGGGGTATATGAAAGAAGCCTCACGGGCCATGCTTGTTTA
>PUMO01000200.1 GCA_003551405.1 Mollicutes bacterium
AAAAAACGCTTAAATAGTCTTCGATTATAGGATAATCAATTATCTTTTATTTTTTCTTCTTTTTGGTCTCACATCATTTACAACTCAACATTTTTTATTGGGTTATTTATCATTTGTGACATACTATAAAGTCATTGACAAACATTGTAACTTAATGTAGACTGCTTAAAATTTATGTTATAATTTAATGATAGCAAAACATATTTGGGTGATGATGATGAAAATAAATCTTTTAAAGTCTATAATGCTGTTTGGGATATTGTTTCTTTCCTTTTTGACATTGGAATTAACCTTTAGATTTGGCGTGCTGGAGGTCTTTTTTACACAGTCTTTATTGCGCATGATTCTGTTTGTATTCGTATATGCCGTCATTGCTACTGCAATCTTTAAGTTCTTTGGCCGATTTGGCCTTGTTGTGGCTTTGCCTGTATTCATTGGCGCGATTACCATTTATTATTTTTCACAAACGTTATACAATATTGTGGTTGATGGCTTTTTTTCTGTAAACATGGCTAGCGATGCAGGCGATGGTCTTGGTTTCTCTGGAGACATCTTTGGCGCACTTGCAATATGGCAAGTCATCTATTTTATTCCCTTTATTGCTGTATTGACCTTAGCAATAAAACATCGTGCACTAAAAGAAACAGCGTTCGATGTGTTTGATAGTCACTATAACACGTATCGTTCACCGCTATATATTGCAGCGTTCACTATTATTTTATTTGTTGGCGCTATAGAAAGCATTCCTGATTCAGATGACAGTGAAAATATTGCGGAGGATGCCTTGTATGATGAACTCCTTAGTACCTATTTGGCTGTGGACCGCTTTGGTCTCATGACATTTGCACACCGCGATGTTGTGAATGCTTTTAGAGAACCTGTAGGTCTTACCGATGAGGACGAACGAGCGCTGGATTTCTTGGAAAATAGACCCAACCATTCCCAAAACAACCGTATGAGCAATCTTTTTGAAGACAAAAACCTTATCTACATTACCGCAGAAAGCCTTGATACATTCGCATTAGAGCCTGAACTAATGCCCAATTACTTTGACATGCTAGAAAACAGCTATCATTTCGAAAACTTTTATGCGCCGCTTTATTACCGTACCACCGCCGACACTGAGTTCATGAAACTGACCTCGTATTTTCCAAATCAAAATGTGCGTTTAAGCATGGAACAATATCAGGATAACCATTTCCCAAACACACTTCACCGGTTATTCCAAGATGAGAATTATTACACCCATGCCTATCATAACTATTCTGATCATTATTACCCTCGCAGTGAATTCCATCCTGAAACCATTGGGTTTGATAATTATACGGGTGCTGAAGATATGGACCTATGGGATGAGGATCACCAAGGGCAGCACCCCTGGCCGAGTGATCTGGAAATGATGGAAAACACTATGGATGATTTCATAAATGAAGATCAATTCTTTACGTACTATTTGTCTGTAACTGGGCACCTTCCTTATAGCGAAGACCACGACATAGCCCATGAAAACCTAGATACCATTATAGATATCATGGAAGAAAACGACATGGATACAGACATTGATGAACAACTGCTTTATTATCACGCCGCGCACTGGGAATTTGATAAAGCGCTGGGCTACATGATAGAAACATTAAAAGATGAAGGTGTGTATGAAGATACTGTTATTGTTCTTGCCTCGGATCATTATGCATATGGTATTGATGATTCAACCATTGAAAGTTATGATACGCGCAAAAACCTTGATGAGAGCGACCTCAATATGCATAAAGTCCCCATGATGATTCATAACCCTGAAATTGATGGTGAAAACACCGTTGAAGAAACAATTTCAACCATTGATATAACACCGACGATATCAAATATGTTTGGTTTGGATATTCACTATGATCAAATTTTAGGTTATGACGTCTTTGAAGACTATGGTGGGGTTGTGTCTTTTCAAGATTTATCCTTTATGAAGAATGATTATTACTTGGAAGTTGAACGTAACTTAAACATTGGCTTACGTAACGATGAATATACTGAGGATGATGTCATGCAAGACTTCAGCTATTACACAGACCGGCGTGAAATAAGTCGCTACATCCTTGAAACCGACTTCTTAGAACGTCACAGTGATTAACCCGATGAGAAGCCGCATTTTAAAACATATGTTGTTAAGCAAACATTGGAAATAATTAAATATCCTTTAAGGCCTGATTCCGTATATCAACCGGGGCAGGCCTTTTTTTTAACCATTGGTGAACAAAAAAGGCCCCTAAAATAAGTTTCTGCAACGTCATTATTGCAGTGTCTATTTCAGGGGAAGCATATCAGAGTGGTATGGTTAAATGCCTCTAAGATTTTTGAGTGCGTGTTTAATATCATCTACACGGTCAAGCGCTTCCCATGGAAGGGAAACATCATTGCGTCCAAAATGTCCATAAGCAGCTGTTTGTTGGTAAATGGGACGTTTTAAATTGAAGCCGTTGACAATGGCTGCCGGGCGTAAATCAAAGACCGTATGAATGATTTGTTTAATTGTTGATTCTTCAACGTGATGGGTCCCAAACGTGTCGACATCAATGCTGGTTGGATGGGTCACGCCGATGGCGTAGGCGATTTGGATTTCCAGCTTATCCGCAAGCCCGGCTGCTACGATGTTTTTAGCAACGTGTCGTGCTGCATACGCGGCTGAACGGTCAACTTTGGAAGGGTCTTTTCCGCTAAACGCACCACCACCGTGG
>PUMO01000098.1 GCA_003551405.1 Mollicutes bacterium
GTCAAACTGTGTATGTTCAAGAATTCCGGTTCCTGCAGGAATACGCCCGCCAATAATGACGTTTTCTTTGAGTCCAACGAGGTCATCGACCTTGCCGCGAATGGCTGCGTCTGTTAGTACACGTGTGGTTTCTTGGAAACTGGCTGCGCTTAGGAATGATTCGCTGCGCAGGCTCGCGCGTGTAATCCCCAGAAGCACCGGGCGGCCAATCGCTGGATCTCCGCCTTGTGCAAGAATGGTTTCGTTTGCAGTTTTAAATTCGTTGATGGAAACTTGGTCACCCGGAAGCAAGTCGGTATCCCCCTCAACAAGCACGTTGAGTTTACGCATCATTTGATGGATGATGATTTCGATATGTTTATCGGAAATCTCAACACCTTGTGAGCTATAGACTTTTTGAACTTCACGTAGAATGTATTGTTGGACAGTCTCCGCATCGGTAACTCTGAGTAATTTCTTCGGATCAATGGACCCTTCAGTAATTTTATCGCCAGCTTCAACGACATCGTCCTCACTAACAAGTAAGGTGACGTTCGAATCTGTTTCATATTCTTTACTTGATTCACCGTTGCTCAAGGTCACTTTATAGCGTTCATCAATTTGTTCAATGTGAGTGATGTTCCCCGCGAACTCCGCAATGATGGCTTCACCTTTAGGCTTGCGTGCTTCAAAGAGCTCTTGGATACGCGGAAGACCTTGGGTGATGTCTGCACCAGCGACCCCGCCGGTATGGAAGGTACGCATGGTGAGCTGCGTACCGGGTTCACCGATTGATTGTGCCGCGATGATACCGACACTTTCACCCACTTCAACCTTTTCACCGGTCGCAAGGTTTCGTCCATAACATTTCGTACATACGCCTGTGTGGGCACTACATGTGTTAACAGTCCGTATTTTAACGTGTGTAACACCTGCATCAATGATTGTTTTAGCAATCTCAACTGTGATGTATGTGTCTTTTTCTGCCAGGACTTCGCCTGTCTCAGGATGAACAACGGTTTGTTGGGTTGTACGCCCAAGAATGCGGTCATGTAAGTGCTCAATAGCTTTCCCGTCATTGTCCACAATGTCGCTGACAATGACACCGCGGTCGGTACCACAGTCATGCTCACTGACCACAAGGTCTTGAGAAACATCCACAAGACGACGGGTCAAGTACCCGCTGTCCGCGGTTTTAAGTGCGGTATCGGTTGAACCTTTCCGTGCACCGTGTGTGGAGATAAAGAACTCACTCATCGTAAGCCCTTCGCGGAATGCGGCTTTAATTGGAAGCTCGATGGTTTTACCTGATGGATTACTCATCAAGCCGCGCATACCCGCCAGCTGGGTAAAGTTTGAAATGTTACCACGGGCACCAGAAGCACTCATCATTTGAATATGATTGTCGATGGTCAATTCTTCTGCTAAGCCTTTTTCAATGGTTTCTTTTGCATCTTTCCATACGTTGAGGACAAGATTATAGCGTTCTTCATCCGTTAAGAAACCATCTTCAAACATTTCTTGAATGTCTTCGACTTTTTGGTCGGCTTTGCTAAGGACATTTTCTTTTTTGGAATACGGGTTAACATCAAAGGCTGATACTGTGATGCCTGCGAAAGTCGAATACTTAAAGCCGAGGTTTTTCATCTTGTCGAGCATTTTTGATGTTTCATTGATTTTAAAATCCACAAACACTCTTGCGATGATTTGTGCTAAAAACTTTTTCTTAAACGGTTCAACAAGACGTTTGGCACCGCTTCTTTCAAGATCATAAATGCGCTTTTCGGTTTGTTTGATTTCTTCATCATTGAGTGGATCACTGCTTTCACGTTGTAAACGTGCAAGTGCTTTATAGCATGATTCAAGTTCAATGCGGTCAAGAATCTTTTGGCGAATGTTTTCACCACGACGCACAAAGAAATGATCGGGTGTATTTTTCTCTAAGTTGAGTTTGGTTGGTTCGTTTAGGTATGGGAAACTTTTTGGCAAAATATCGTTAAAAATCAGTTTACCAACGGTCGTCATCAAATACCCTTGTTTTTGGTCATCGGTCAAATTGTCAAGCGGTGCGTTACCAAGACTGTTGGCACGTATCGCAATGAGCGCATGCAAGGTAATATTGCCGTTATCATACGCAAGTAAAGCTTCTTTAGAGTCCTTGAAAACTTTCCCTTCACCGGTTTGATCCGTACGTTCAAGGGTCAAATAATAATTCCCAAGCACCATATCCTGTGACGGTGTAACAACCGGGTTTCCGTCCTTAGGGTTCAAAATGTTGTTAGACGCAAGCATGAGCACACGTGCTTCTGCTTGGGCTTCTTCACTCAACGGCACATGGACAGCCATTTGGTCACCATCAAAGTCGGCGTTGAATGCCGGGGTCACGAGTGGGTGAAGTCGAATGGCTTTCCCCTCAACGAGTTTGGGTTCAAATGCCTGAATGCCGAGTCTGTGCAGAGTCGGCGCACGGTTGAGTAGTATGGGATGTTCTTCAATAACATCCTCGAGAACTTCCCAAATGCGGCCATCCAGACGCTCGATCATGCCTTTGGCACTTTTAATATTGGATGCAACCTCACGTTCAATGAGTTCACGGATTACAAAGGGTTTAAATAGTGATATTGCCATTTCTTTAGGAATACCCGCTTGATGCATATCAAGATCAGGGCCAACAACAATAACACTACGACCTGAGTAATCAACACGCTTACCAAGAAGGTTTTGGCGGAAGCGTCCTTGTTTACCTCTTAACATGTCGGAAAGACTCTTGAGCGGACGATTTTTCTCAACAACGACTTTGCGGCCGCGTTTAGAGTTGTCAATAAGCGCATCAACCGCTTCTTGAAGCATGCGTTTTTCATTCTTAGTAATCAAATGCGGTGCGTTTTGTTCCTTTTGACGTTTCAAGCGATTGTTGCGGTTAAGAATGCGCCGATAAAGGTCGTTAAGATCGGTGGTCGCAAACCGTCCACCATCAAGCTGAACCATTGGACGCAGTTCAGGTGGGATGACTGGTAGCACATCCATGACCATCCACTCTGGTTTATTGTCGGATTTCCTGAATGCTTCAACCACTTCAAGACGCTTCAAATATTTATCGCGCTTTTGTTTGCTTGCTTCAGGAATCGCTTTTCTTAGTTTGTACGCATCTTCTTCAAGGTCCAAGCGCTGAAGGAGAACTTTGACCGCCTCCGCACCGGTTAAGGCTTTAAAGCGGTTGCCGTACTCCATGTATTTTTCAGTATATTTCGCTTCTGAAAGAATTTGCTTGTACTGTAGGTCCGTATCGCCCTTGTCAACCACAATGTAGCTGGCAAGATAGACAACCTCTTCAAGGTCTTTGCTTTTAATATCAAGCAACGTGGCTATGCGGCTTGGTGTATTGCGCAAATACCATGTATGGACAACGGGGGCCGCAAGTTTTATGTGACCAAGGCGCTCGCGGCGCACTTTGCTTTCGGTATATTCTACACCACAGTCCGGGCACACTTTTCCACTTTGCGTGGCTTTTTTACTTTTGTTGTTACATGCACATTGATAATCTTTCGTCGGGCCGAAAATGACTTCACAGAAAAGTCCTTTGCGTTCTGGTTTCAATGTGCGATAGTTAATCGTCTCGTGTTTTTCAACTTCACCATGAGACCAGCTGAGGATTTCCTCAGATGAAGCCAGACGGATTTTATAATGGGAAAACTTTTGGCTCATACAATCACCTTACCTTTTAGGAATTAAAGCCGTATCGATCGATATAATCTTCAACTTCGGAATCTTCAACTAAGCTCTTGTCGGCTTCATTGCGTTTGGTCTCACGGTTGATGAGCTCAACGGATATTCCGATGGATTGAAGTTCGCGTGTAAGTACGCGGAAGGATTCAGGCAATGATGGTTCAGGAATACTCTTGCCATCAACGATGCTTCTGAACACTTTGTTACGGCCAATGATATCATCGCTCTTAACAGTGAGCATTTCTTGTAAGCAGTAAGCGGCACCATATGCTTCAAGGGCCCATACTTCCATCTCACCAAAGCGTTGACCACCATTTTGGGCCTTACCGCCCATTGGTTGTTGTGTGACAAGGGTGTAAGGACCAACGCTGCGGGCGTGAAGTTTATCGTCAACCATATGGTCCAGTTTGATCATGTGCATGACACCGACTGAAACATCGTTATCATACTTTTCACCGGTTTGTCCTGAGAAGAGTGGTGTTTTGCCATCCGCTTGCATACCGGCTTCTTTCATGATTGCTTCAAGATCATCGTTTTCAACACCATCGAATACCGGTGTCGCAATATGTAGACCAAGGCGTTTGGCGGCCATGCCCAAGTGAATCTCAAGCACCTGACCGATGTTCATCCGTGAGGGAACGCCCAGTGGATTCAACATGACATCAACAGGGGTTCCATCTGGCAAGAATGGCATATCTTCTTCAGGAAGAATCTTGGAGATAACACCTTTGTTACCGTGGCGTCCTGCCATTTTGTCCCCTTCAGAAATTTTACGTTTTTGTACAATGAAAACGCGTACGACTTCATTGGCGCCGGGTGGCAGTTCGTCACCATTGGCACGGGAGAAGTATTTGACACTGTGAACAATGCCGCCCCCACCGTGTGGAACGCGCAGTGAAGTGTCACGAACTTCGCGTGATTTTTCGCCGAAAATGGCTAGAAGCAAGCGGTCTTCCGGCGTGGGGTCCGTATGGCCTTTTGGTGTGACCTTCCCAACGAGAATGTCACCTTCTTCCACTTCTGCACCAGGAATGATAATGCCGCGCTCATCTAAGTAGCGACGACCCTCTTCACCAACATTGGGGATTTCCTGAGTAATTTCTTCTTTACCGAGTTTCGTATCACGTGCTTCCGCATCGTATTTTTCTATATGAATAGATGTGTAAACGTCATCTTTGACTAAACGCTCACTCATAATAACAGCGTCTTCATAGTTATAGCCATTCCAAGTCATAAACGCGACCGTCAAGTTGCGTCCTACAGCAAGCTCACCTTCATCCATGCCCGGACCGTCAGTAATGATTTCACCAGATTTGATGGTGTCACCTATAGCAACAATCGGCTTTTGATTAAAGCATGTGCCTTGGTTCGAACGTTGGAATTTTTCAAGTGTATACGTATCAAGTTCACCGTTATCTTTACGGATCATTATGGTATTGCCATCAACGTATTCCACTGTTCCATCGTTATGAGCCACTTTACAAGCACCACTGTCTTTGGCAGCTTTATATTCAATGCCTGTGCCTACAAAAGGCGCTTCAGGACGGAGTAAGGGGATTGCTTGACGCTGCATGTTCGCGCCCATCAATGCACGGTTCGCATCATCGTGCTCCAAGAATGGAATGGATGCTGTGGAGATGGAAACAATTTGTTTTGGTGAAACATCAATGAGATCTATATCATATTTGGAATGCATTTTGGTCTCACCGTTATGACGGGCAACCACTGAGTCATCAAGAATACGCTTATCATCATCCAAGTTGATATTTGCCTGACCAATCGTATAAGGCGTTTCCTCATCTGCGGATAGATAAACAAATTCATCAGAAACATAAAGTTCTGTGGTCCCGTTTTCTTCACGGCGTTCCACTTTCAAATAAGGCGTTTCAATAAACCCGAATTGATTAACTTTCACATAAGATGCCAGTGAGTTAATCAAACCGATATTTTGCCCTTCGGGTGTTTCAATCGGACAAATGCGGCCGTAATGTGAGTGGTGGACGTCACGCACTTCAAACCCGGCGCGGTCACGGGTCAGTCCGCCCGGACCAAGCGCTGATAGACGACGCTTGTGTGTCAGTTCATCAAGTGGATTTGTTTGACTCATAAACTGTGAAAGCTGTGAGGAGCCAAAGAATTCTTTAAGTGAACTGGTAAGGGGACGGATATTGATGAGACTTTGCGGTTTGATTTCACTTGTATCCCGCGTTGACATCCGGTCTTTAACATTTTTTTCCAGTTTGGAAAGCCCAATGCGGAATTGGTTTTTAAGCAGTTCACCAATCAGGCGCAAACGACGATTTCCAAGATGGTCAATATCATCAAGCGCACCATAGTTATTGATTAAATTAAGGTAATAGCCAATGCTTGCGATGATATCGGATGGGGTTAGATGTTCTGCAGTTTCTTTAGAATCATTACCAATCAGACGAATTTTCATATCTTTATCATCGCGCGTAGTATGAATAACTTCAAGTATTTCTACACGAGAAAGGTCGAAGAACAATTCTTCTTTGCTCAAGGTTTCTTCTATGCTTTCAACGATATCGTCAAACGCTTGGTTGCCTTCGGTTTTAACAAATGTTTCCTCATCCGTTCCCTGTGCTTTTAAGTACGCTTGCGCATAGGCTGAAGGGGTCCAGTATTGTTGATATTTAATGTGTTTGAGTTTTTCGTCATCGCTAAGGAACGCAAGGTATGGATTAGAATCAAAAATCTCTTTTTGAACCGCAAAGTCATACTCAAGTGAGTGACGCATCACGCCGCCCACATCATGAGTGAAGTGTTCACGGTTTTCATCAAGACGCGCTTTGATGTCCTTATCGACAATTGTTCCTTGTTCAACAATGATTTCACCGGTATCCTTATCAATGACATTGTGAGCAAGTTCTTTGCCTTCAATGTGGGCAAGGATATCAAGTTTTTGATTGACTTTGAAACGGCCAACTTTAGCAAGTTCATAGCGTTTCGCATCAAACAAACGACTAACAAAGAAACTGATTGCCCCTTCGATGGTCGCGGTTTCACCCTGACGCAATTTAGAATAAACTTCTAAAATAGCATCGCTTGGGTTTTCAATATGGTCTTTTTCAAGTGTTGATTTAACATAAGGATTGTCTCCCAAGACGGAAAGCATCTGATCACCAGATTCAAAACCAAGTGCACGAAGCAATGTGGTCATATGAATCTTTTTGGAACGATCAAGCTTAACAAAAAGGGTATCCTTCGAGCCCGTTTCATACTCTAACCATGCGCCACGGTTAGGGATGATTTGACCCAGATAGCGTGATTGTAATGTTTTTCTATCTATTTCTTCACTGAAAAATACACCGGCACTCCGAACAATCTGTGAGACGATAATGCGCTCAGAACCGTTGATGATAAACGAAGCGCGCGGTGTCATGAATGGAATGTCACCCATGAACACTTTTTGATTCAATACTTCACCAGTGTTTTTATTAGATAGTTCAACGTTAACGCGAAGTGGTTTCGCATACGTTAATTCCTTTTCTTTTGCTTCGGTGATGGTATATTTAGACTCACCAAATTCCACGGACCGAAATGACAGCTCCAAATCACCTGTGTGATTTTCAATCGGTGAGATGTCTTTTAAAAGTTCATCCAACCCCTCTTCCACAAACCAGTCAAAGGACTTGGTTTGGACTTCTGCTAGATTGGGTAGCTCTACGTTAGATTTAACGCGAGAATAATTTCTACGTTCGCGTTTCCTTCCGTATTTAACAACTGAGTAATTCACTAATATCCACCCCGTTTAAATTATAAAAAAATCTTGACAACACAAAAAAGCGCATTGTATCGCATTTTGTAATTTTATCACAAACCTGTCAAGGCGTCAACGTTTTTTCGCACGTATAATATGGAACCCTTTTTTACGGGTCATAACCTCAGCGCTGGATAAAGTATTCAAATGCTTCAATGCGGATAAAGCGCCATGCTTTTTATGCATGACCAACCAAAGCTCTCCTGTTTGATTCAAATGGGAAATCGCTTGGTCAAATAATTCATATAATAATGTTTTACCGATGCGAATGGGCGGATTGGTAACGATATAATCAAACGCCCCCTCAATGTTTTCAAAGCCATCGCTATTAATGATTGTGGCTTTTGTATCATTTAAGGTGGTGTTACGCTTACTAAGATCAAGCGCGCGTTCATTTACATCGACCATTGTGACATCCAAACCGAAATGTTTACTTAATACAATGCCAATTACACCGTATCCACACCCTAGATCCAGGGCATATTTCCCAGAAGTAAGTGTCAATGATTTCAATAACAAATCCGTTGCGTCATCCACATGGTTTTTAGAAAAGACACCATGATCACTGATAAATTTAAACATTGAACCGTCAAATTGATAGTGTAATGTCATTTCCTCAGACTGTACATTTTGTTGTTTTGAAAAGTAGTGCGCCATAGCGACTCCTTTCACTGTGTAAATGGGAAAACCTGGGTGAACCACCCAGGTTTAATTCCATGCATTTACTTAACTTCGACAGTTGCGCCTGCTTCTTCAAGTTTTTCTTTGATGCCTTCTGCTTCTTCAGGGTCGATGTCTTCTTTAACTGGTGCGGGGGTTCCATCAACAAGTGCTTTCGCTTCTTTAAGGCCAAGACCTGTAAGTTCGCGAACAACTTTGATGACACCGATTTTCTTAGCGCCAGGATCAGTCAACGTAACCGTAACTTCGCTTGGCGCTTCTTCTTCAGCACCTGCGCCGCCAGCTGCGACTGCAACCGCGCTTGGGTCAACACCGAATTCTTCTTTCATCATATCAACAAGTTCGTTAAGTTCAAGTAACGTTTTTTCTTTTAGTGCCTCAATAATTTCTTCATTTTTTAAAGCCATGATATTTCCTCCTTATTATCCGTTATCATTTTCTAGATTTTCTGAATGGAGCTTAAGTGCGACAGCAACATTCTTAACTGGTTCAAGAATGCCTCGAGCAAACATGGTGAGCAGCTCTTCGCGTGTTGGGATGGTTGCGATTTTCTGAATACGTTCATGATCCATGTATTCACCATCAACCACACCGACTTTCAAGTCAATGCTTGAATGTTCTTTTGCAAATTCGTAAATGACTTTGGCAGCAGACACACTGTCTTCGTTTGAAAACACAACAGCGTTAGGACCGATTGTTTCATCCGCAAGGGGTTCGAAGCCTGCTTCTTGTGCAGCACGACGGATGATATTGTTTTTGATGACTGCCATTTCACAGCCTTCTTCAATCAACTTGGTACGAAGTTCGTCGATTTCTGCAACGCTAAGCCCAAGATAATCAAGAAGCACAACCGAATTGGCGCTTTCCATTTTTTCTTTAAGCGCATTGACTTCTTGTTGTTTCTTTTGAATGGTTGCTTCTTTAGCCAAAATTACACCTCCCAGTGCGTTCAATTAAAAACCTCTTTTGTCAAAACTGACAAAAGAGGGATTATGAAAAATACCCATCTTTCGTCTACTTAGGAAATTAAGCCGGGTGGCACCTAAGGTCTTTGACAAATGGTTGTAATATGTAAAGTTTGTTTGTGTTTATTTTGATAGCGAGCTGGCATCAACTTTGATTCCGGGGCTCATCGTGGTTGAAACAGCCACGTTGTTCACATAGACGCCTTTAACAGTTTGAGGGCGTAGTGAGCGAACCGTTTCATAGAACGCTTTGATGTTTTCAACAAGCTTGGCATCTGAGAATGAACGCTTGCCCACAATCAAATGCAAGTTTCCGACTTTATCAACACGGTATTCTACTTTACCGGCTTTGATTTCTTCAACAGCATTTTTGATATCGGGTGTGACCGTACCGGTTTTTGGATTCGGCATAAGACCTTTTGGCCCGAGCGTACGTCCGAGTTTGCCGACTTTGGACATCATATCCGGTGTCGCGACAACTGTGTCGAAATCTGTCCAGCCATCCATTACTTTGTTGATCAATTCATCTTCGCCAACATAATCGGCGCCAGCTTCTTCTGCTTCAGTCGCTTTGTCTCCTGTTGCGAATACAAGTACGCGTTTGGTTTTACCGGTTCCGTGTGGAAGCACGGTTGCACCACGCAAGTTTTGTTCCGCTTTACGAGGATTGACATTCAGACGAATCGCAAGTTCAACAGCCGCGTCGAACCCTTCATAAGATACGTCTTTAAGCAGCTCAATGGCGTCTTCGATTTTATAGCTTTTGTCGCGGTCAATTTTTTCTAATGCCGCAGCGTATTTCTTTCCTTGTTTAGCCATGTTTTTTACCTCCTAATGTGGTCTAACGGAATTTCCTCCCACAATTAGCTGTTTATAACAACTAGTTGCTTAATCATCCTTTTACTTTGATTCCCATGTTTCGTGCGGAACCTTCAACGATGCGCATTGCCGCATCAACATCTCGTGCATTCAAGTCAGGCATTTTGGTTTCTGCAATTTCACGGACTTGATCACGTGTGACTGTGCCTGCAGTTTCAGTCAATGGATTGGATGCACCTTTGTCCACACCCGCCGCTTTTAACAACAAATCAGCTGCTGGGGGCGTTTTGGTTACAAATTTGAATGAACGATCCTCAAAAACCGTAATCTCAACTGGGATAACATTGCCCATTTGATCTTTGGTTTCTTCGTTAAACTTTGAGCAGAAATCTTGGATGTTCACGCCCGCTTGACCAAGTGCAGGTCCAACAGGTGGAGCCGGATTGGCTTTACCAGCAGGGATTTGTAACTTAACAACACTTTTCACTTCTTTAGCCACGAAAGACACCTCCTCTTATTCGTGATGTGGTCAACAGACCGGTTTATTCGGCCCTCCCACTCTAAAAACAAGCATGCCATACGACATGCTTGTGTATTATACACCATGCTTCATGGCGTGTCAACGAAATCAAGTAAATTTATACGTTGGTGTCAATTTCATCAAATGTAAGCTGTTTTGGGGTTTCACGGCCAAACATCTCGACGAGCACAGTCACGATTTCTTTATCGTGATCAACCGACTCAACCGTTCCGATTTGGTTCATGAATGGTCCGGCTGTAACGCGTACTTTCTGCCCTGATTCGATATCTAGTTTTGGCGTTTGAATGACGCCGGCACGTTTTAAAATGGGGTTGATTTCTTCAGGGGGAAGCGGCACCGGCTTTGTTCCACCACCACTACTGCCTAAAAACCCTGTAACACCGGGCGTGTTACGAACCACGAACCAAGAATCATCCGTGACAATCATTTCTACAAACACATACCCGGGATAAATTTTATTGACTTTTTCTTTGGTTGTTCCATCCGCTTTTTTCTCAAGCACCGTTTCTTCGGGAATAACGACTTCGAAGATTTTATCTTCCATTTCCATGGTTTCAATGCGGCGTTCAAGATTAATTTTTACCGAGTTTTCCTGACCAGAATAGGTTTGGACGATGTACCATTGTTTATCGTCGAGATTCATATTATGCTCCTAAACCGTAAAGATAATCAAAAATCGGTTGGAAAACTAAATCATAAAGCACAAACATGAATGCCAAAATAATCATAAAACCAAATACTCGTGCAGTATGATTTTGCATAACGGATTTATTGGGCCAAGTGACACGATTCAACTCTTTGAAGCCAGGCACAAAAAATGGCATCAATGCAACGACGAGTGCAATCGCACCAATCGCCATGATCGCGAATGCGAAAATGTTAATTCTCAAATCAGTCGCAAAAATAAACCAGTCGGTAAAACGGATTTGAAGCAGTTCGCCTTCAAAGATGTAAACGCCCAGTATCAGCACCAAGGCGCCTAGAAGGCCTAGAAGTAACCCTTCAAATGGATATTCCTTTTTAAGCATGGCAATTACTTTGCCAACTTTTTCGTCTTTCTTTTCAGCCATATGGATACGCTCCTATTTACTTTCTTTGTGTAACGTATGCTTTTTGCACCGTTTACAATATTTTTTGATGCTCATGCGTTCCTTGGAGTCTTTATGTTTATAAGTCGTATAATTCCTAGAAAGGCATTCTTCGCATATTAAACGAATTTTCTGGCGCATGATATCACAACCTTGCAAATATATAAACTATCAAAAAGGGGGGTGTTTGTCAACTAATCCTTCGCGAAATGTTGGCGTATTTTAAACTTTGCACGCTGAATGATGTTGTAAACAGTTTTTACAGGCAGACTTTCGCTTTCGCATATATGATTTACCGATAAGTTTGATAACTCACGAGCTTTATACACTCTGAACTCCCGTGACGTTAAAATTGGCTTGATCTCATCTAGATGAACACCGTAATAAACACTTGGTTCATGAACACAGTGGACACGTTTAACAATGCAATCATGATAATAAACAGTTTTATGCTTTCGACGTTTCATAGTATCGATGTGGGTAATCAAAAAGCGTTCAAAGCTCATTTCAAAAAAGCGGGTAAATGTTTTATTGTATCTTTCATCAAACTTAAGGCATAGCTGGTAAAGTTGAAGCAATCCTTCCTGATGCAAATCTTCAAATTGATAAGCCAAGTTGAATTTATGAATAATTTTCGCAATAAAACGGGTATATTTGGAAACCATAAGTTCAAATGCGCCATCATCCCCCTCCTTTACCCGAGCGATGATTTCATAGTCGTTATGGTTTCTTCTCATAAATGTTTATCCCCTTTGACGTTTTTTTATATCGTAAAGGGCGACACCGGTTGATACACTGACATTCAAGGAATTGATTGACCCATCCATTGGAATTTTCACCACATAATCGCAATTTTTCTTCACTTGATGTGACATTCCAGTGCTTTCATTGCCAAAAACAAGAGCCAAATCCACATCCGCATAGATATCATCTAATGATTCGTCTGTATTGACATCCA
>PUMO01000084.1 GCA_003551405.1 Mollicutes bacterium
ATGTTTCCAGTCATCAATCACCCTTTGAGTGCCGCCTTCGTCCAACCCCGACAGATCATACATCATCGCCCAGGCACGCCTGTATTTGTTGGCACCCTTTTGGCAATGCAGCATGACCTGATCCCGATGATTGAGGATCGCTGATCCCGGTGTGGTTTCGACTGCAAACCGCTGATGAAAGATGCCGTCGATACCATAGTCGGCCATCCATGAAAAGTGCCTGAGCACTGTCTTCTCATTATACGAACTAAAGACATAGGCCGTACTGCCATCGGCGTGCTGAAAATCGGTTGGATATTTTTCGTCCTCATCAAATTCACTCATATCGGGCCACCAGTCAACGGTGCTGTATCCGGGCTCAAAACGGTTGCTATGGCCCCAGTGCACCCAGTCCAGACCGGACCCGTCACCGGGCGCGTTGAACCACCCTTGGTAGCCGGACATGATTTTGCCGGTTAGCGTCCTTCGAAATTCGCTGATATGCCAATTTTGGGCTAATATAGCAAAATCGGCCATACCCACCTTTCCATCTCGTGTAAAATCTGCGTTAGGATCTGGGTCCGGACTAAGCCATTCATCCACAAACAGCCGCAAATCAATGATGTCAACATAACCGTCTTCGTTAATATCCCCATTTCCGTAATTTAACGAGGCTGGCCCCACGGTAACAGTCGTTTTTCCGGCACTGCCGTCATATTCTATAACCACGGTTTTTGCATCTTTATAAGCAGTAATCCAACCGTCCTGGACATACCCATCCAGTACAGCTATTACGTTGCCACTGACCACCAGCGTACCCTCGGTGATCTCCATTGTCGCACCATCTGACATACTGAACGAATTACATGTGATAGTACCGCCATCTAACTGAACATGGCCGGAACCTTCACTTGTCACGATTTGGAATGTACCGGCAACATCGATTGTTCCGCCGGTCATATTAATGTAACCCTCGCCCGCACGTCCAACATGAAAATTCTGATTACATGTTATGGTACCGCCGCTGATATTGACAGTACCCTTATCGTTGCTGCCATAGCCTAAAATAAGCCAGCCGCCTGTTGTAAGAGAACCGCCGTTTATATCGACCGAACCCGTTTGACCCCAGTCCCCAATGACCAGGTCATTAGCCAATGCGGCTGTATCTGAATCAACGATTGGCCCATCTCCGCCATTCCTGACAGCGGCCTTGTCGTCAGAATCCGGCAGACGCATCGTATCGGTATCGCTGTCAAGCCAGTTTTCGGAATTTAGCCAGAGGCGATCATCGCTCTCATTCGTCCAGTCAACATCAGCAACACTACTGCCGGCCATGCCAAGCAGAACAATAACAGAAAGCAAAATTGTAATTTGCTTCATCCTACCACCCTTTCCTTTTTATGTAATTAACGCGCCGAATGTCTTACTCGACAAATGCCGGATTGACCAATCATTAAACAAACCGGGGTTATAAAGCTCAGTCGTAACGCTTCTGCTTTTTACTTTTACTAACTATGATCCCGAACTCGCAGTTATGGTTGTCATGCCAGAATTACTGATATCATAATCAACTTCAACTGTGCCCGAACCGTCATAAGCGGTTATCCAGCCGTTATCTATATAATCATTGACAGCGCTCTCTGCATTACCATCGATTAATAAAGTGCCCTCGGTAATATCAAGCGAGCCGCCGCTTGTCATTGTGAAACTGTCAACACTGACAGTCCCGCCATCAAGAGATACCACGCTTGAACTATTCATACTTTGGGAAATTCTAAATGTACCGCCAACTATAATAGAACCACCGGTCATATTTAATGTTGCCGGTCCTAACCTGCCTACGGTCATATGTGAACCTACTTCAACAGTACCATCGCTAAGGTAAAAACTTCCCTCATCGCTGCTGGCAAAGCCTAGAGTAAGCCAATCTTCAGTCGTAAGAGAACCGCCGGTCATCTCTAAGCTGCCGCTGTTACCATCACCACCGATGAGCATACTGTCTGACTTTGCGACTGTTCGCGAATCAATGATCGGGCCATCTATAGAACTGTCTCTTATAGCTGCTCTGTCGAGATGGCCGGGTAGGGAATTGTTGCTCCAGTTAGCTGAATTACGCCAGAGCCTGTCACCGCTGGCGTTGGTCCAGTCTCTGTCATCCTCGTCAGCAGGACCTGATGAGACCAACAGGTCAACCCAGGAGCCCATTTCAATAAATGAGCCTCCTTCAGGGTCCTGATCGATTATTGTGCCAGCGGCATCTGTTTCGCTGTACTGGCTGGTCGTTACGCCTACTGCCAGATCGGCTGATTCAATATCCGCATGTGCCGTTGTCTGATCCTGGCCGATAACATCCGGAACTTCAGTGTCAGGTAACGGCACACCCATCAGCCATGAATCGGCCAATACCGAAAAATTCAGAAAATTGACTATGTCCGCAGATGATTCTGAAATGTCAGAAATAATAATGTCATCGGTCAACCAGACATCTGCAAGATAAGACAAATCAGAAACATTAACCATTCCATCGCAGTTCAAATCACCAGGGCCCAGGCAAACCAAAAATTCCAGTTCGGCAATCTGCACCGCATCAGCTGAATCTTCGCCGGCAACCTCTGTAATCTCAAGCCTATAGATATTGTATTCGCCGGGATTTTCTATCGGAAAACGCCGGCTCTGCGAACGGCTGGTAAATGTCTTATCTGTACGTGTATCCAGAGTATCCCA
>PUMO01000213.1 GCA_003551405.1 Mollicutes bacterium
GGACCTAAAATGGTCCCAACGATGATGCGTGTTACAGGAATGAGCAGGACGATGAGAATTAAAAACGGAATGGAGCGTCCAATGCTCACAATCACAGACAAGATACTGTAAAGCGTTCGGTTCGGGCTGAGCCCATCAGACGCACTCAAGTAAAGAAGCGCACCAATGATTAATCCAAATATCATCACAAGGGCCGTTGACGCAACAGTCATATAAAAAGTCTCCATAAACGCTTCTATATATATATCAATACTGATCATGAACAATCACTACCCCATTTTCTTTTAATGCCGTTTTGACATCTTGTGGTACGGTTGAATCAATACTTACAAGCATCACGCCTTCTTTGGAAGGGGTGATGTTTGCGAATAAAATGTTAATATCTGCATCCAAGCGACGAATCACTTTACTTAAAATATCGTCACTGGTCACATGGGAAGGAAAGCGCAATAAGGTTTTATTGGGTAAGTGCGCATGATTCTTAGCAATCTCTTCAACATTGTATCCAATAGCGGCTGTGAGTGTTTTGGTCACTGGGTGACGGGCACTGAACAAAATTTCTTCTAACGTACCATGCTCCACGACGTGCCCATGGTGCATCACTGTCACTGCATCGCACACTTCCTTGATGACATGCATATCATGCGTGACAAGCACTACGGTAAGATTGCGTTCCGCTTGAATTTCTTTAATCAAGTCCAAAATATCACCGGTGGTTTGCACATCAAGTGCGCTTGTGGGTTCATCACACAGTAAGATTTTTGGATCATTAATGAGCGCGCGCGCAATGCCCACACGCTGTTTCATACCTCCTGAAAGTTTGCTTGGAACGGTGTGTTCATACCCCTGGAGCCCGACGCTTTTTATCAAATCAAAGGCTTTTTGGGTGTTTTCATCACTTTTTTCACCATGCGCCTCAATGGGAAAGAGCACATTTTCAAGCACCGTTTTGCTCTCAAGCAAATTGAAATGTTGAAAAATCATGCCAATTTCACGCCTAAGCATTCGCATGGACTCCTTGTTCAAGCGGCGAATGTCGCTGTAATCAAGCACATTGATTTCTCCTGAATCATGGATTTCAAGTTGATTGATTAAACGAATCAACGTAGATTTGCCTGCGCCCGATTGACCGATGATGCCGTGAATGGTATTGGGCTTGACAGTGAGGGAAACATCGCGAACCGCTTCCGTTATCTGATTTTTACTATTGAATGTTTTATCAACATGACTGAATGTAATCATAATGAACCTCCGGAAATAAAAAAACAACCGCCCAATGAACGGTTGAAACATCGTCTCATTGTTGGGCTTTGCCCCTAGATACAAGCACCTAATTTAAATAGGTTGCTGCCGCTTCAAAAGGTATCTTGCTTCCACGGCTCTTAATGATTATATGTAAAGTGTTGTATTGATTATAACCCCAGGGCTTGCGCATGTCAACGCACACAATCATGAAAGGGTTCCCATTAAAAAAAGCACTGTGTGCATAACAGACAGTGCTTTTAATTGTGTGGTGATGTTACACAATCAATCTTTTTTGTTTTCCCGACGATAATATGCATCAAAAACGTCTTCCTCTTCATTTCCGAAAGGATCATCATCGTCTTCGACGTGCCATTCATCACCTGATGTTTTTGAGTTAATCATGGACGGATCAGGATAAGAAGGGGTGTTACTGTAAGGTGCACTGTGATGTGTTTGATCACGTCTTTTGGATACAGCTTTATTTGATTTGCTGGTCTTGCTTGTCACATAATCATCGGGGGTGTTTGAATTAAGAATAACATATAGCAATAAAAGAATGATAAGACCACCGAAAATAATAATGCCCAAAACCCAAAGCGCCATAATTTTTCCTCCTCCCTATGAAGGGAATCCAATATAAATTACCAGATAAATCCCTACAATGATAGATGCATGAGAAAACCCCATCAAGAAGACATCGTCCTTTAGTGATTGTGACAACGGTCTAGCATCTTCTTGGTTCCTTTTGGCCATCCAAAAGGGGCCCAAAAAGAGTGCCGCTGCAATCAGTGTCAGTATGAATGCGTGCAACAGTGAGCCTGTCAAATAAAGGTTTATGATGGAAAGCATTGTGAAAATAAACATATTGAGCCCAACCATCATCATGAATAGAAACAAAATGGAATGGGACTCAAATCGATACTTATACCCTTTACGCATGCACTCATCCTTTCATGTCGATTATATTATAGCATGTACGCGGTCCCATTAAAAACGGAGCGCTTTAGTGTTCGCGTTCTTTAAGTAATGTTTCAAACATCTCAAGGGCTGAATCATTATATACAACAAACCGAATGTGTGTAATATTGTCTAATGATTCAATGGATTGGATAACACTTTTAAGTGCAACCTCAATGGCTTCATGCATCGGGTACCCAAATGCCCCACTTGAAATGATAGGAAACGCTAGTTTTTTTAAACCATGGGTATTTGCCAGTGACAATGCTTTTTCATAACACTCACGCAAGAGCTTTTCACTCGGTTCATCCACTTTATAAACAGGGCCAAGACAGTGAATGACGTAGGGATTGGGTAAATTAAACCCACGCGTCAGAACCGCTTGACCTACCTCAATGGGCGCAAACAGTCGCGTTTCTGATTCAAGTGCCTTCCCGGCTGCCCGGTGAATCGCGCCTGCAACGCC
>PUMO01000015.1 GCA_003551405.1 Mollicutes bacterium
ATCTGGCGTTTGTTTTGAATGGTACGTTGATTGGTGATCAAGGTTATATGTTGGTTGGTTGAACGCATGTGCACAGGCAACGCCACATATCCTTTGATTCTGAAATACTGGTTTTTTTCATCAAAAGGACGCATGGCTTTGAGAACATCAAGCGGATAGATTTGATGCAAGACTTTAAGCAGTTCACCGGTTCCTGGGCTTTTGAAAAGAAGGCGCTGATTATTACGAAGGGAAAACGCCACTTCAGGATGGGCAAGCGCAAGCTTATTGACAACATCCATGACCAATGAAAGTTCACGGCTTTCACTGCGCAAGTGTTTAAGACGCGCAGGGGTGTTATAAAAAAGGTTGGTCACATCAATGTGTGTGCCCTTTTTAGCGGGACCTGTGCCTTCACTTATGACCTCGCCGGCATGAATCGTAAGCGTACTGGACGGTGAACGATCCGTTGAAGACATAATCGTCACTTTAGCAACGCTCGCAATACTCGCAAGCGCCTCCCCACGAAAACCAAGTGAGCCAATGTGATGTAAATCATGATGGGTGGTTATTTTACTTGTTGCGTGGCGTTCAAACGCCATTTTTAAATCTCCTTTATCCATCCCTATGCCATCATCACTGACTTGCATGCGCTGCATGCCGCTTTCTTCTAAGGTGATATCAATGGTTTTCGCGTGTGCATCAAGGGAATTTTCGACAAGTTCTTTGATGACACTCGCCATGTTTTCAACGACTTCCCCAGCCGCTATCATGTTGGAAAGCGTATCATCAAGCTTTTTGATAGTGCCCATGGGTGTCATCCTTTCTTCAGGGAAAATTTACGTTTTATCTTTAATGGTCTTTTTGAGCTCGTAGAGTTTGAAAAGGGCATCAATGGGTTTCATGCTGTCAAGATCAAGTGATTCAATGGTTTCAATCAATGCTTGATGTTCACTCGGCGTCTCAGCTTGGTACGCCGCATAGTCAAATAGATCCATCGTCGCGTGTGTCGGTGCTTGGTTACCGTTTTCCAAGTGTTTCAGAATAGTTTTGGAACGCCGAATCAAGGGTTTAGGCAATTGCGCAAGTTGCGCGACGTTGATGCCATAACTTTTATCCGCGCGACCGTCCTTGACTTGATGGTGAAAAATAATTTCACCGTCCTCTTCAGAGGCCGCAACGTGTATGTTTTTAAGACGTGTAAGGGTGTCTTCAAGGTCTGTGAGTTCATGATAATGCGTGGAAAACATGGTTTTGGCGCCGATGGTTTCATGGATATATTCGATAATGGCTTGGGCAATGGCCATGCCATCATATGTTGATGTTCCGCGTCCAATCTCATCAAACAAAATCAATGAATCTTTCGTAGCATGCTTGATGGCATTGTTCGCCTCAAGCATTTCAACCATGAAGGTGGATTTTCCGCTAATGAGATCATCTGAGGCGCCAATGCGTGTGAAAAGGGCATCAAACACTTTGAGTTTCGCTTCTTTAGCCGGCACGAAACACCCAATTTGTGCCATCACTGTCGTAATCGCCAGTTGACGCATATAAGTGCTTTTACCGCTCATGTTTGGTCCAGTGATTAAGAAAACATCGGTAAAATCATCCATGACAATGTCATTGGCAATGAATGTTTCTTCCATCATCCGCTCAACAATCGGATGTCTGGATTCTTTGATTTCAATTCGGTGATCATCAATAAGCGTTGGACGACTCAGGTTATACCGTTCACTCGCACGTGAAAACGCGAGATACATATCGATTTCACTGATGATTTCCGCATTGTGCTGCAGGGTTTGAATATGATTTTTGGCCATGTCCTTGAGTTCCCTAAACAATTCATATTCGCGTTCAATGGATTTTTCTTCACTTGAGAGAATGATTCTTTCTTTTTCCTTGAGCGCTTCAGTAATATAGCGTTCCGCATTGGCCAACGTTTGTTTACGGTTATAACCAAATGATTCTTTAACATGTTTGACCTGGCCCTTAGGCACTTCGATATAATAGCCAAACACACGGTTATAGCCAACTTTCAGATTTTTAATACCGGTTCGTTCACGTTCGGTTTCCTGCAAATCCTGAAGCCACTGTGAAATATTAAGATGGACATCTCGCAGCTCATCTAAGGTCTCATCATAGCCTTTCTTAATCATACCACCATCGCGGACACTTAAGGGGACATCATCTTTTAGGGCGCGCTTAAGGGTCTCATGCACAGTTTTTAGTGCATTGATACGCTCACACAGTGTGTGGGCATACGTTAAGTCAAGGTCACTGAGCAACTGTTTAAACTGTGGTAAGACGCTGATGCTTGCGCGCAGTTGCACAAGGTCCTTGGCGTTGATATTGCCATAAGAAATACGCCCAACAATGCGTTCAAGGTCATATACGTTTTTAAGCAGTTCACTGAGTTCACTGGCGGTAATGAATTCTTGATTTAACCGTTCAACAAAATCATAGCGCTTGTTAAGAACTTCCTTATTGATGAGCGGACGAAGCATTTGACGTTTCAAGAAACGGCCGCCCATGGCTGTCTGGGTGAAATTAAGCAACCAATAAAGGGATCCGTTTTCAATATTTTTTAACATCGTTCGCGTCAGCTCAAGATGGCGGATGGTATTGGCGTCCAGTTTCATGAATCCGGAAGCCTTTAGTTTTTTAACAGGTTTTAAGTGTAGAAGGGTGCGCTTTTGTGTCTTCATGATATAACTTAGCAGCCGTTTGAGTGTTGTTTGTTCTTGAGGGGTGGGGAGTGCTTCATAAAGATGTTTAAATGTATCATCGATTTCAGTTGAAGGGTGCAAGGAAATGGTTATGCCCTCATGCGCGGCATAGGCATCGATGACGTCCTTTAAAAACACATGGGAAATGACTATTTCCTTGAGTGAAAGCGTCGCAAGTTCACTGATTAGTGCATTGTCGTCTTTTGGGACTTTGAGCGCATAAAGCTCGCCTGTTGAAACATTCATATGCGCAACTGTGTAAAAATAGTCTGTAATTCCAAGCGCCGCAATGTCATGTTCTTCAGCGTTGGAATCATCAATGTTTGTTCCGGGGGTGACAACACGCACAACGTCGCGGGCAACCAACTTTTTCCCTTTGGTTGGTTCCTCGGTTTGTTCACATATCGCAATTTTATACCCTTTTTCCACTAAACGGGCAATGTATGATTCACTGGAATGATGGGGCACACCACACATTGGAATACGTTCACTGCCTCCCCCTTCTCGTGCGGTTAGCTGAATTTCAAGTTCACGGCTCGCAAGAACCGCATCCTCAAAAAACATTTCATAAAAATCGCCCAAGCGAAAAAAGACTATACTCTCCGGATAGTCTTCTTTGATTTGTAAATATTGTTGGATCATCGGCGTGTAAGCTGTCTTGTCTTTTTTCATGGCGGGCTCCTTTATAACAATTCAAAATAAATGGCGGCGCCACCGATCAACAAAACGATCAGAACCATCACTAAGACACGTAAAAATTTCAGTCGTTTTTTGCGTGAATCCTTATAGCGGTGCGCAATTTCTTCGAACTTGGCATCGTATAGATGGTCTTCTATGTTGATGCCCTCAAACACTTTTGCATTGCGCTCATTAACAGGGACAGTAAACGGATTTTTCTTAAGGAGAATATATTCAACCATTTCATGTTTTTTCAGTTCACTTGAGATTGGCACTTTGTGTTCCTTGGCGTAACGTTCAAGTTCCAAAACGCTTTTTTTACTTAAACCTTCCCTTTCAGTTTCATTAAGGTCAAGTTTTATCGTTATGATCTCAATCAATTGTTTTTTATTGAGTCGTCTTGGCACTTCGGTTCCATGCTTCTTACCAAGTTCCCGCAAATCACTGAGAGTCATCGCATTGGTAAGCACTTCTCTCGCTTTATCGAGCGGTGCGCCTTCAAAATGACCCGGTGGTTCAAAGAAAATTTCTCCCATGTTCTTTTGCAAGGTTTCATAATCTTCTTGTGCTTCGCGTTGATATTTCATGGTAAGGTTTTGGAGTTTGACGAACTCAAGTGTATTGATGCCGAGTTCATTGCGGTTTTGAATCAATACATCCCAAAAGTCACGCTTGTATTCCTTAACATCAACAGTGATGCTATAGTTTTCGGTGAGTTTTTCAAGCTGAAAAATTGTGAAATGGTCAAACCATTTCAATCGGTATTTCATTTCATCTGAAAATTTGTCATCGTTTTCCGCATTGGCGATGATGGGCGCAATGTTTTTTCTAAGCAATGCTTTGTGTACAAAGTTCGGCAAATAAATCTCTTTGTTTTTAAGGTATCTGACTATTTCACCGGAGGGAATGACCGAAAAACTTTCGACCAACCGGCCAACTTTAACTTTTTTATTGTTCAGTTCAATAACTTCATCAGAACTACGTTTACTGGGTTTCACGTTATAGCCTCCCTCCATGTTGCCTATATTATACACCAGCGAGTTGTCATATTCAACGCAGGGCGCTTATTCGTCGGATAAATCCGCGTTTATCTCGTCATTGATCATGCGAATGATCATTTGTAGTTCCTCGTTGATATCACTAAGCAAACTTAAGTATTGTATGACAACCGGTGAATCTTTTAAATGTTGCAGTGTCTGTTCGTAATCGGCTTTGGCCGCTTTGTAATCCGGTGCGCCCATTTCTCTTTTTTGGACCATGGTTTTTTGTTTTTCAATAACCTGCTTATATTGGGCCTGATAGGTTTCGTTTTCTAAGATTGCAGCTTCTAATCGACGGAATGCCTGCACATCTTCCTGATTTTTAAGCGCATCGATCAATATGTCAAGCGTCTTCATGAATGGCCCCCTTTAAAAACCAGGTTTTGGCTTCATGGACATCCACAAACAGTCGTTTTGAAATATGTTCACGTGTCCCTGGAAAATTGACAAGCTTGTTATGTTTGGTGTAGCCTGCCAAAATAGTATCGTCCTTTTTGCTGGTACCATCCACAAGCACTTCAACCGTTTCGCCTTTAAACCGTTGATGCCCTTTTAAAAAGCCATCATTGATAAATTGGTTCAATCGTTGCAGGCGGGCCTTTTTCTCTTCAAGAGGCGTCTGGTCTTCAAACTTTGCAGCAGGGGTTCCTTTGCGGGCTGAAAAGACAAAAGTGAAAGCCCCTTCGAAATCGACGCGGCGCACCAAGTCCAAAGTTTCTAAGAAATCGTCTTCCGTTTCACCGGGAAAGCCAACAATGATATCGGTGGTTAAGGATACATCGGGCAGGGCAGCTTTGATGCGGCGGACCAAATCAAGATAGCTTTCCTTGGTATATTTTCGGTTCATACGTTTTAAGACTTTATTACTGCCGGACTGAACGGGCAGATGAATGTGGGGCATCATGTTGTCATGGGACGCTAACGCTTCTATGGCCGTGTCATCGAAATCATTGGGATGAGAAGTAGTGAAACGGACCCGGGGGATGGACATTTGACCCACATCGTTCAATAAATCCGCAAATGTATAGGCTTTATCGGTGAAGTCACGCCCATACGCATTGACGTTTTGGCCAAGAAGTGTCACTTCTTGATAGCCTTGGTCGATGAGTGTGCTGATTTCATCCAAAATATCCTCTGGATCACGTGAACGTTCCTTGCCGCGTGTATAGGGAACAATGCAGTATGTACAAAACTCATCGCAGCCAAACATGATATTCACATACGCTTTGGTGTCGTTTTCGCGTTTCTTGGGCAAATTCTCAACAATCTGCCCTTCATTAGAAAAGACTTCAATGACGCGTTCTTTTCCAAGCATTGCACTTTCTAGATAATCGGGAAGCTTATGAATGTTATGGGTTCCAAATACCAAATCCACATAGTGGAATTTCTTCAAGATACGGTCTGTAACATCTTCTTCTTGAGGCATGCAACCTGCCACACCCAAAATAAGGTCTGGATTGTTGTTCTTTTGTTTCTTAAGGCGGCCAAGTTCACCAAATACACGATTTTCCGCATTTTCTCTGATGGCACATGTGTTGAGAATAATCAAGTCAGCTTGGGTTTCTTCGTACGTTTCAGTGAAACCGAGTGTTTCCAAAATGCCTTTCATCGTTTCGCTGTCCGCCTCATTGCCCTGACAGCCATACGTTTTGATCAAATACTGTTTCCCGCGGCCCAAATGACGTAAATTGGGATGGGCATTGAAATCCACTTTGGGGGTTTCTTTTATTTTTCGTTTCTTTGCTTGTTTTAATGACGGTCTATTGAAATAGACACTATAATCTTTAGCCATGGTATCACCTTATCTATCTTAATCACTCAGTCTAACAGTTTGAATGGTCTTTTTTTCAAAATCCATATAAACACCATTGAGCTGAAGTGTATGGGTTTGTTCGGGTTTAAGTCTTACGGGCATCCCTGTGGTGAACTTTTTGAGTACCGTTTCCCTGGACGCACCCAGAATGCCATATTTTGCGCCGCACATACCGGCATCGGTTTGATACAGCGTTCCTTTGGGGAGTGTCATTGCATCGTTGGTTGCCACATGTGTGTGGGTCCCAACAACACCGTCCACACGTCCATCAAGATAATGTCCGATCGCCAATTTTTCACTGGTTGTTTCTGCGTGGACATCAACAAAAATATAATCCGCATCAATGGTTGGAAGGGTCGCATCCACACTTTCAAAAGGATTATTAAGCGGATCGCCCATAAATATGCGGCCCATCAGTTGAATGATGGCCAGACGCACCCCGTTGAAGTTGAGTGTCAACACCGTTTTTCCTGGTGTGTTTTTCGGGTAGTTAAGCGGTCTAACGATATTTGCATCCTCAATATAGTCAAAAAGCTCGGCTTTAGAAAAGGCGTGATTCCCAAGGGTAACCGCTTTAACACCGTGTTGCATGAGGGTTTTATAATCCTTGCGTTCAAGCCCCAGTCCGCCTGAAACATTTTCGCCATTCGCAACAAGAATGTCATAGGGATATCTTTGCTTGAGTTTGGGCAAGAAACGGTCTAAAGCCTTGAGGCCGGCTTCACCGTATATGTCGCCAATAAACATGACACGCATCTAATCACGTCCTCGTAAATGGTCAAAATACCCAGGATCATCAAGCAAAGCCTCATAATCCCAAAACGCCTTGCGCTCAACCATTGATAAAATGGTTTCAAGCGAGGCATACTGCACCGCCATGACTTCTTCTTCATTCAACGTCAAACCATGGAGATCAACATCACGTGTGACATGATAGACATGCGTAATAGTATGGTAACGGTTATGGTCTGAGACAATCCGGCGAAAACGCGTCAGCTCTTTTGGCGAAAGCGTAAGCCCGATTTCTTCATAGGTTTCACGAATGGCCGCCTTTACGGGGCCTTCTTGACTGGAAGGAATTCCAGATATAATCGCCCATTGATGTGGAATTGGATCATCAGTTTTCGCGCGCTTTTGAATGAGGAAATTTCCATCACTATTTTGAATCCACACATGAATGACTAAAAAATATTCGCCGTCTGATAGTTTCGTTCCTCGGGGCACCTGTTTATTCAAATAATTGCCATTGGCATCGTACACATCAAAATATTCCACGTAGATTCACCTTTCAAAAAGCCTTCCCGCAGGAAGGCTATTGATTTTATTTGGCAACATCCTGTACCCGCGTTTCGCGTATAACGGTCACTTTAATGGTGCCTGGGTATGAAAGTTGTTCTTCAATTTCTGTTTTAATATCACGCGCAAGCTTATGCGCAGTCGCGTCATCAATATGGTCGGGTTTGACCATAACGCGGACTTCGCGTCCAGCTTGAATGGCGTAAGCCTGCTCAACACCTTCGTGTTTACTTGAAAGTTCTTCAAGTTGTTCAAGACGTTTCACATAATTATCGAGTGATTCACTGCGTGCACCAGGTCTGGCAGCACTAAGCGCATCAGACGCCGCAACGAGCACGGCAATATTGGTTTCTGCCTCAACTTCACCATGATGGCTCTTGATGGCATCGAGCACGGCTTTAGGTTCTTTATAGCGGTTCGCAATGTTAAAACCGATTTCCACATGAGAGCCTTCCACTTCATGGTCAACGGCTTTACCAATGTCATGCAAGAGGCCTGCACGACGGGCTAAAATTTCGTCTTCGCCGATTTCTGCAGCCATTTTTCCGCTCAGAAATGCACATTCAATCGAATGGCGCAATACATTTTGACCATACGAGGTTCTGAAATGCAATCGTCCAAGCAATTTGACGAGATCGGGATGAACTTTTCCGATGCCGACTTCAAAGACAGCTTCTTCCCCTTTGTCTCTTATGAAACGATCAACATCTTCGCGCATCTTTTCAACAACTTCTTCAATGCGACCCGGATGAATGCGTCCATCAGAAACAAGGGCTTCAAGCGCACGTTTGGCGACTTCTCTACGAATTGGGTCAAAACCACTCAAAACGACGGCTTCAGGGGTATCATCAATGATAAGATCAACCCCGGTCAATGCTTCAATGGTACGGATGTTGCGCCCTTCTCGGCCAATGATGCGACCTTTCATGTCATCATTGGGCAAGTTCACAACACTGACGGTTCTTTCACTGGTAACGTCCTGGGCATACTTTTGCATGGCAAACGCAAGAATTTGTTGTGCTTTCTTATCCGCTTCCATTTTTGCTTTTTCTTCTTCATCTTTAATGTACTGAGCGATTTCAGTACTCATTTCACTTTCCACACGCGTGAAAATGCGTTCGCGTGCTTCTTCACTGGTATACTGAGCAATTTCTTCTAAACGTTCATTTTGTTCTTCAATTAAACGCTCTAGTTTGCTTTCTTGTTCCTCCAAGGATTCTTTCTTCTTATCAACAGTTTCTTCCTTACGATCAATATTCGACTCACGGCGGTCAAGATTAACAGCGCGGTTATCAAGCACTTTTTCACGCTCAAACAGTTTATTTTCCTGATTGGTGATTTCCTGCTTGCGCTCCTTGATTTCCTTTTCCGCTTCAGCTTTTAAATTGTGTACTTCCTGTTTTGTATCTAAAATCGTCTGTTTTTTCGTTTTTTCAGCTTGTTTCTCCGCGTCGTCAATAATTTGTTTCGCTTCGGCCTGAGCCTTTTGGAATCCTTTTTCAACGATCATTATTCGGACTAAAAATCCGATAACAACCCCTATTACGAGTAAAAGCAAACCGGAGACGATTAATATAGCGGTATCCATATTAATTCCTCCGTCCTTAATCTTATGGTATATGTGTGCTTGCAACGCTTTCATATTGGCGTTTGCAACGTACAAAACGCTTTAAATGTATAAAATTGTACTTTTCTATTATACCGCGTTTAACGCTTAAAAGTCAAACAAATTTCCTTTCTTGAGCAAGGCCTTCATCAACAAAAAAAAGCACTTGCAAGCAAGTGCTTTCAGGCAATTTGAAGGATTTCCTTAATTTTACTTTGAAGTGTGTTTAAAAGTTCAGGGTTTTCTTTAAGATATTTCTTAACATTTTCACGGCCTTGTCCTATCTTATCGCCATCATATGAAAACCATGACCCACTTTTCTTAATGATTTCATGGTCAACCGCAAGGTCGATGATTTCGCCTTCTTTGGAAATGCCCTCGCCATAAACAATATCAACTTCAGCCGTTTTGAATGGGGGCGCAATTTTGTTTTTAACGACTTTGATTTTCGTACGGTTCCCAACAATGTCGCTACCAAGTTTCAATTGTTCACCACGGCGAATTTCTACACGGACTGAGCTGTAAAACTTAAGGGCTCGTCCACCGGGCGTGGTTTCTGGGTTTCCAAACATGACACCAACTTTTTCACGGATTTGGTTAATGAATATGGCTGTGGTGTTTGATTTGGAGATAGCACCGGAGAGCTTTCGCATTGCCTGACTCATCAAACGGGCTTGAAGGCCTACATGCGAACTGCCCATATCACCGCGAATTTCTGCTTCTGGAACCAATGCGGCCACACTGTCTACAACGACAATGTCAACGGCATTGCTGCGAATGAGTGCTTCCGTAATTTCCAGAGCCTGCTCACCTGTATCGGGCTGTGAGATGATGAGATTGTCGGTATCCACACCCAGCGCTTTCGCATAGGTAGGATCGAGCGCATGTTCCGCATCAATGAATGCCGCATAGCCACCAGCAGCCTGGGATTGTGCAATGGCGTGGAGTGCAAACGTCGTTTTCCCTGAAGATTCGGGGCCATACATCTCCACAATGCGGCCTCTGGGGTAGCCGCCAATACCTAGCGCCATATCTAGTGCTAGGGAGCCAGAGGGGACTTTCCCGATTTCACGGTAGGCACCTTCATCCCCAAGTAACATGACAGAGCCCTTTCCGTGCGTCTTTTCAATATCCTTCATCGCTTGGTCAAGCGCCTTTTTGCGATCATCTTTTGCCAAGTTAATTCCTCCTTTCACCCTTATCATACGCAGGGTGAGGCCTAATTTCTCTTAAGTATTTGAAGTTAAGCTATGTTTATTTTTCACAATGTATTCAACGCCACTGATAACAGTCAGTGCCGTGCCAATATAAAGCAAGATCATACCCGCAAATTCAACATGAAACATCAATAAAATGAGTGCCACCATTGTTGAGGCGGTTTTATATTTACCGAGCTGTGATGCTGCAATGACATTGCCATTATCAACCGCAACCAAACGAATGCCCGTCACAATGAACTCCCGTGTCAGAATAATGAACACAATCCACATGGGAATCACGTTGATGTCCTGAAGCATCAAAAGCGCAAACATGACCAGCAATTTATCCGCAAGCGGATCTAAAAACTTACCGAAAACAGTCACAACGTTCCATTTTCTTGCAAGATAACCATCCAGATAATCGGTTAACGATGCAACAATGAATATGATTGCCAGAATAATCGAAATGGTATTGAGTTGTTCAGGGGCACTATCCACATAATAAAGAATAACCATGACCGGAATCAATAATGCGCGTAAAACTGTCAGCTGGTTGGGAAGATTCATGCAAACACCTACTTTATCTTTTTTTATACACGTGCAATTATACCATACTCCCGTGCGTGAAAAAACGGTTTACTGTGCAATCATACGCTTTATTATTCGTCCATTGCACTTATTACTGTTTGTTGGCCATTGTTCAGTACTGCACACGCGCCACCTTGATCTTTCGCATGATACATCGCCTTGTCTGCCTTATCAAGCAAATGATTCGCATCGGGATTGTCATTGAAAATTTTAACGATGCCAATTGATGATTGAAGAACCACACCTTTTAACGCATACGATACTTTCATAATTGTTTCGTTTAACCATTTGGCACGATTGATGACGTGTTCTTGCGCATGGTTTTTCACATAAACACAAAACTCATCTCCGCTTAAGCGGTAATAAAGAACAGATGCTTCCCACACTTTAATAAACGCAGAAGCAATGCGTTTAAGCAGTTCATCACCGGCTTGATGACCAAAACGGTCATTGAATCGCTTGAATTTGTCGATATCCAAAAACATCAGATATTCCCCTACAGGATTCTTAATATTACCAAGGTGATTTTTAAGTGTCTCGCGGGTAAAAAGTTTAGTCAGTGTATCTTGATGCGTCTTTTTGTAATAAGTGATTTCTGAAGGCGTCTTGGATGATACACTTGCAACACGGCCAAGAAAGAAGGGTTTATTTTCAAGGCGTTCGAGATGTATAAGCACCCACAAAATACCGTTTTTTCCTTTAAACGGCAAATAAAGCTGTTGATCATCATCAACATTTTTTACCTGAGACTTAATCTTATCATAAAACAACTGATTGCCCTGGACCTCACTGATTGGATTATTAATTTCAAGCATATCAAGCAAAATATCCAAATCAAAAAATTCACGAGGTTCTATGCCAAATGCCCCTAAATCACCACCAATTATTTGAATCTCATTGTAAACACGCTTAGGGTGCACCAAAAAAGTGATGTGATAATCGTTTCTTAAAAATCCTTCCTTACACACATTAAATGATGTTTTTTGTTCATCCATACTTATTCCCCCTCATATTATGCTAACAAGGAAGAACAAAAATGCAAGCGTTTTCTTAGTGTAACCCTTTTCCTTTCATTCATATAAAAAAATCACTCGAATGAGTGATTTTTTAAGCCGACTGGTCCAAGTCGACATTGTGATAAACATTTTGAACATCATCAAGATCATTGAGCATCTCAAGCATTTTTTGAAAATTTTCCAAGTCTTCACCGCTCAGTGTGATGGTAGTTTGTGGATACCAGCCTGATTCAGAATGAAGGACACTGTAAGACGCATCACGCAACGCGGATTCCATTGCGTCCAATTCATACCCACCGCTTACAATGTGGACACCACTGTCCGTGTTCCAAATATCAATCGGTTCAATTTCACGCCCAAGTAATGTCTCAAGCACAGCCTCTTCATCCGCGCCGTCAACCACTATTTTACTTAAATGATCAT
>PUMO01000203.1 GCA_003551405.1 Mollicutes bacterium
AAGAAGATAGAGATGAGATATTCAACAGCCCAATTGATTTTGACATCACATTTGAATTGGTAACAAAAGACGAGGTCGAAGGTGAGAAAGTATCTTCTCAACAAGAATTGGATGATGCACTTGATGATGACTCTGTTGATACCATTATTTTAGATGGAACGTTTGATGGATTTGAAGTCGAACGCGGCGTAAATATTAAAGGTGGTACAGTGAAAACCGATGTTGATTCAGGCAATGCTACTGTAGGGTTGTCCATTGATACAGATGATGAGGTAATGATTGATGATGTTACCTTTGAAGGTGAAGTTACAGGCGATAAAGCTACTACAAGAGGCGTTGAAACGGTTAGTGGTAAAGCACCAAGTGTAACGGTTACAAATAGTACTTTTAACAATGAAGGTAATGGCATTTATTTTAATCAAATTGCATCCGGGGAAATTAGTGATAATGTATTTAATGAAAATATTGATGACCTTGGCATCGGATTTGGCAAAGATATAAATGAAAACGATGTGACAATAGAAAATAACGATTTTCTAAATGATAATCCCGATTTTCAAGAAATAGAATTTTCTGAATAAAAGCCGTTCTTTAAACATTTTTAGTGGCTTTCTAAAATATAATATATATTTGCTAAACTGGTTTAGGGAAAGCTTCACGCATATAATAGCTATCAAAAAGTTTTAAAAAAAGCTTAAAAAATACTTTCTGCATTTCTATTGGAATTATTGTTTCCAATATTTGGACGCAGTCCATTTGATCTCTTTATGATTAAAAGGCAAAAATAAAAGTCATTTCCTTTAAATATGGGAAATGACTTTTTCGTTGAATTCTAATTTAATAACACTTAAGAAAAGACTCGACTTAAGTGGTGTTGTCTATAAAGGCGCTCATCCATTGATTGTAGCTTTTCACCAATCGTCTATAATTGATAGTCAATATACCATCAATAGGGCTTCGTGCTTTAGTGAAGGATTATACCATGAATTGAACGCTATTCTATTGTCAATGCGTTTGATGGCATTTTGCTTAATCCGTTTTTAATGCATCAATATGACTAAGTGCTTTATGTAAAGTCTCTTTTTCTGTTTGATTATTGACATCGATGATGACGTAAGGAATGTCATAAATCGTACACTGTGCAATGAGTTTTTCTTTATATGATTTAAGTAACGCTTTAAAATAGTCTTTATTTTGTTCGTAATTATCAATTTCCTGCGGGCGTCCCCGCTGCATGATGCGTGATTCAAACGTGTCAAAATCCATATCAAGAATCAAGTAAATATCAGGCTGAATCACTTGATTCATGTATTGGTGGAAAAGGCCGTTGTAAAAATTGAGGACTTGTGGTTTTTCCTTTAAGTTTTCCTGCGCAAAAAGCCAGTGTTCAATAATGTGTCGGTCAACGATGACGTCATTTGCTTTTTCGAGTTGTGTTTTATAGTGCTTGTGAAGGAAATAGACCTGAAGCAACATCTCAACATCCTCATAACCTTTATAAAGCCATTCAAGCAACGTGTTAAAGACTTCGTCACCTTGTTTGAATTCATCAAGCTGATCAAAATTCAAGGATTGGGACAGGTTCTTGACTAAGGTGGTTTTTCCGCTGGCAATCATGCCGCCTACTGCAATTTTCATTATGTCATGCTCCTTTTTAGATGTTTTACTTATACTATAAAGAAATCACTCTTTAAAGTAAAAAGAAGTGCGTTTATTAAATGCTTAAATGTAACCGTAACATCATGCAAAGGCATGTTTTGTCAAACGTTTTTTGTCAGCGTTTTGACGATGAAAATGAAACGTGCAAACAAATGATTGTATCACTGAATGAATCTTACCATATCATTTTGTAAAAAAAGTAAGAGAGTTGCATGATTGAAAGTGTTAATTTAAAATATATATGAACAAAGATGAAGGAGGAGATGGATATGAAATTACTTATGCTATTGTTATTTGTTTTCACACTGGCCGCATGTAATGGTGAGACTGAAGAAGTTGACTACCCGCTTGATGGGGAGTATAGCACTACGATTGAATCGGCTGATTTCGATGGAGACAGCGCAGACATATCGGTATCAAGGGAAGGTTATGTAGATGACATTGAAGTCCTTGTGACTTTCACCGATGGTGTCATTACAGACTTTGAAGTGACCAATCACAGTGAAAGTGATGAATGGGGGGCCATCTTGATTTCTGAAGGTGAACTCCAACAAGCGATTATCGAACAAGGATCGGATTTCACCGATATCGCACTGGAAGATTACACAGATCTTGAAGATACGGATGCTTCTGGCGCTGCTACACAAACCGGCGAATCACTTATTGATATTGCGCGTGCCGCATACGAACACTTTGAAGCGTATCGTTAATCACTAACTACTGACCATTTGATGTTCACTTATCTCATCAAAAAGCACGTTTCCCAAGTGGAACGTGCTTTTTTGAAACATTAAAAGGCCTTGAAAATTTTACTAATATATAGTACAATAAAATTGTATTACAAATTTAAAAGGGGAGAAGTGATTAAATGAATTTTGAATCAAAAACAGTGATTATTACTGGTGCAACCGGCGGCATTGGCGGTGAAACGGTTAAAAAGTTTCTGTCCAAAGGTGCCAATGTACTCGCAACAGACATTGACAGTGACAATTTAAAAACCATGGAA
>PUMO01000059.1 GCA_003551405.1 Mollicutes bacterium
ACCACTGCATCAAGCGCCAATGCATTTAACGATACCGCAAATGGTGAACTCTCAGACATAGGAAAATCTTTTATTGGCGGTATCATGAAACATGCCCGCGCCTTTACAGCAATCACCAATCCAACGATTAATTCCTATAAGCGTCTCATCCCCGGTTATGAAGCGCCCACGTATATTTCCTGGAGTGATTCCAACCGCTCGGTGCTTATCCGTGTGCCGGGATTAAAAGGGACGAAGGCGCGCGCTGAAATTAGAAGTGTAGATCCTTCTGCCAATCCTTACTTGGCGTTCAGCGCTATTTTGGCCAGCGGTCTTGATGGGATTGAAAACCGATTGGAAGACCACAGCCCCACAAAAAAGAACCTTTACGCCATGAGCCGTGAAGAACGTGAAGCGCTCGGTATTAAGAATTTACCGGAAAATTTAAAAGATGCACTCAAGGAGCTTAGTGCAAGCACACTTATGAAAGAAACACTTGGTGACCATATTTTTGATAAATTTATAAGCGCGAAACACTACGAATGGGAATCGTACCGAAAGCACATTTCCGAATGGGAACGCGACTACTACCTTAAAACCTTATAAAAAGAACCTGAAACGTCACTCGATAGACGTTTCAGGTTTTTTATGTGCCATCAATGGACGCGTCAATAAACTCAACAATCAACTGAACGGTTTGTTCATGTTGCGTATGGGTTGATAGTTTGGCTGGATTATCGCCGCGCTGCGAACCATATTTTCCAAAACCGGCATGATTCCCGCCTTCAATGGTATGGTGAACACTGTTTTCAGGATACCGTGACATGCTCGCTTCAAAAGCAGATGAATCAATCACACCATCCAAACTGGCATGAATGGTCAACACATCTAAGGATTGATCACTTAAATCGATGCTTTCAGGCGGATAACCAGCGAGTGCAATATAACCTTCAACATTATCACTTTCCTTGGCAGGGTAGGCCGCAGCGGCTGCGCCTAAAGAATGCCCCCCAACAAACCACGGTAAATTATCCGCTTCATAATAATCATCAAAGGCATAGCGGTTCAAAATCGCGAGGTTAAAAGGCATGTCCACCACAATGACATTGATGCCTTCTTGACTTAACATATGGGCAAAATCAAAATAACTGTCATAATCCACCAATCCACCTGGATAGAAAATAAAGTTCGCTTTCGACGCATCACTTTCAAATAAACGTGCGCCCCCAATGTCTTCGCCTTTATCTTGATATTGCATGGTATCTTCAGCACTGTGGTTCAACCACAAAAACGTGGTAAAACTGCCAATAACGAGTAAAAGCAGTAACAATGATACACGTTTAAGCCACTTCATGACCACGTGCTTTCTTGTGACCTAAAAGGACAGTTTCAAGCGAATCATTGGTATATAAAAGCACCAACACATAAAGGCTCGCCAGCCAAAATCCTAAAATCATCAACGTAACAATCAAGAAACTTTTACGCAGCCATCCCTCTTCTCTTACTGCAATAAAGATAGCAAATAGAAAAAAGCCCGCGTACAGATCCACAATGGAAACGATGCCCCATGGATTATCAAATAAAGCACCACCGTCTTCAAAAAACGAGCCATTGACAAAACCGTTCACGAGTGCAACACTCATCATAATAAAACTAATCCAGGCAATGATCTTTGCATACCGCATGATGTTCCCCCCCTTTATTTGTATCCATTGTACCATTTATCAATGCTTTTTAGCATCAATAAGCATTGCTTTATAACGACCGAATGGCCGTTTCAAGCATTGATTGCGTCAAGGTTTTATTAACCGCTTCAGCGTGTTTGAGTGTCAGTCCCGCAAGCGCCATCGCCGGTTTGATAGGGTTTTGCCCGTGGACCATACCATAAACAAGGCCTGCTGTAAACGCGTCTCCTGCACCCGTGGTTCCTTGAACATCAACGTTAAAAGGCTTATGGGTTTGCGTCTGTGTGTTCGTTGCTAAACATGCACCTTTGTCGCCCATGGTGAGCGCAAGCGTTTGAATCCCTGATTGCAGGGCCTTATCAACCGCTCTACGGATTTCATCCATATGATTCACAGGCATGTCAAGCAAACTGGAAAGTTCCTGTTGATTACATTTAAGGGTGTGGATATTTGATAAATAGGGTCGAAGTTTTTGAATTTTCCCTGTGCTTACGCCTTCAACAATGACGTTTTCATAATGGGTAAGGACATACTCAATAATGCGTGTGGGGACATTACAATCCAAGACAATCCACTCACTATTAAATAAAATATCATGGTGTTTTTTGATATGATTCATTTCAAACGTTTCAAGCGCCGCCATATCATTGATGGCGTGAATCATTTCACCATCACGGTTTTCAACCGCCAAATAACGCGGGGTATGCTTGAATCTTTGTGCATGGACAGTGGCGCCATGGTCTTGGAGGGATTGCTTAATCGCCTGCGCATGATTGTCGTTTCCAAGTACAGTCATAAAATGTACATCAAGGCCAATGCGCGCTAGATTATCCGCAATATTGCGCCCAACACCCCCCGGGGATTCATTAATGACTCCCCTTGTTGAGTCCCCTGGTATTAACGCATCGTTCGCACGCGCAATAATGTCCATGTTGGCACCACCAATGACACTAATGATTTTCACGTTATCACCTCGTTTTTATCATAGCACA
>PUMO01000079.1 GCA_003551405.1 Mollicutes bacterium
GTAAACGTTAAGATGACCAAATTCTCTAAGGGGACGCCTTCTTTCAACTTGCGAATCACACGCGCACTGAGTACAGCGGTTTTTCCACTGCCTGCCCCAGCTGAAACCAAAATATCATGGCCGTCACTTGTAATGGCGCGCCATTGCTCGGGGGTATAATTGATTGCCATTACCCGGGGCCTCCTTCAAACTGTTTAAAGACATCGTTTTCTTTTCTTGGACCCTTTAAGCGTTCATAATCATTAAGGGTGTGATAGCACACATCACTAAACACGCAATGCGTGCAAGAAATATCATCACCGTTCAAACGTTTGGGGTTAATGGGATAATGCCCATTTCTAATATTTTCAAGTGCATTTTTGAGTGCCGTCTCAAGCGTATCAAGCAATGCATCCAACTGCTCTGGTTCAAATGTTTTTGAACGACCGTGAAAAGACCCGTCGTTTTTTACTTTAAGCCCGCGTATGAATGAATCCTCATCGACATTTCCATCAAAACGCCTGACTACCTCCACATTATTCACAGTGTAACCTTGAAGCTGATAAAACTGTGATTGACTCATCGCCAACGTTTTATTTTTCTTGCGGTAGATTAGCTTGGGAAGCAACGTTTGTTCATAAAACCCTTCAATATCAGCGTGTTGATGATTGGCACGGTAAAGCAGTAAATAAAACAGCAATTGACCGCGAATGCCATGAAGGGATTGACGCAGATCAAGGGTTTTACTTCCGGTTTTATAATCAATCAATGCAACGTGATTGCCATGCGTCATAATTTTGTCAATCGTCCCTTTGAAAACAGGCAAGTCAGACGAATATGAAACTTCCAGCGTTTTTTCACGCGCAGTGACTTCAAAGTCACTGCGCGATTCCTGTGACTTAATCATTGCATGAGCAGTCTTAATATCATCAAAAACATTTTCAAAAAAGACTCGTTCGCGCCCATGCACCCCGCCGCGATAAGCGGTCACTTCATCCAAACGCTGAATGAGCAATGTGTCACTGATCGCATCAAGCGATATATCTTGTTCCAAGACGCGGTGGAACAAGTTCCCCATATCCATATGAAACGGGGTGTCCATGGGACGGATTTTAAGGACGTCTTCAAGTAAAAACTTAAGTCCGCACTGAAAATACCGTTCAATTTGTGTCACACTGACACTTTTTATCATGCCATTGAGACGGCTGAGTGTATCGGGTTTTAACGGGCCAAAGGCGTTGTCATAGTCATCATATGACGCAGCAAACATCGCGCCATATGTTTCAAAGCGCTGGTTTGATTGTCCGTAGCGCATCGCTTCGTCATAATCTGCCTTAATACGCAAAAAATCATCAGCGCGGCTATATACTTGGCTAGAGAAGTTTAGTGGTTCAACCGTTTTTAAATCAAAAATACGAATAAAATCATCAAGGATACTGGCCCTGATCGTTTGCCCCTCATCACCACGCGCTGCGTATGAAAAGTGGACATGTTTAAAAGGAATGAGCCCCTTTGTAAAATGTTCGCGGCGCAGGATGTTCTCTTTTTTGGCGTCCGGAAATCCAATCGCGTGTTTCTCCGCTGCATTCAAATAATCATTTTCCGCTGCATAAACCGGTGCATTGCCTTCAAAGAGTCCCATGACAAAAAGCGTACTTGATGTCTCCGCAGGCAGCTGATGAATGGGAATGACATCAACAGCGCTTGAAAGTTGTGGACGTTTGAGGGTATTTGTGGCCAATAAATGTTTCACCGCCTTTAATCCGGTCGCTTTGTTCACATGGCTCATAATGAGTGGATTAAGAACACTTAAGAGTTTTTGATATATGCGAAATGCCCGTTCTGAATAAAGAGAATCCCCGAATGATTCAAGTGTGTTTTTCAGTGCATCCAAAAAGGGCGCATCAGAGGCTTCAAGCGTTTCATAAAATGACTGGACCAAAGGAATGTTTTCAAGCGGGACACGCATATTGATATGCAGTGGAATCCCGTAGCGTGCAAAGATCGTCTCCATGCGTCCAGCCGCTTCACTGGGCGCATTGACAATCTTGATTGACCCAAAGGGTGTCCCCTCAGCATGAAGAGTGCGAATCCGGATGGCCATATCGCGAATTTCATCGTCCAAGGTCGCGTAACGACAAAATGTATGGGCATTTTCTTTGGGGGCAGGCTCTTGATGGTATTCAATAGGGAAAGACTTTTCAAGCACGCTAAGCACACTTTGAAGCATGACATCCTTAATGGGCGTTAAAACAAGAATCCGTTTGTTTTTGAATGTTCCTGCTTTAAAAGGGTTCGGCGTTAAAAGACCATGGTCATGTAAATAACGTTTCAAGGTTTGAAGTTTCCTAAGGCGGGCAGTATTGTACGTTTCATCCATATCAATACGGTGTAAATAAGGAATCATGGACTCAATGATGGCCGGTTGAAGTTCAAAGTATTCACTCGCATCATAAATCGCATGCGGGGCTAAAGTGAAAAAGACCTTATTAAAAAGGTCTTGTGTGTTCGCAAATTCAACAGGGTGAAATAACCCCGCCTCATGCATGGCATGTAGCACGGCATTTTTTTGTTCATGCTCCGCAACAATGAGCAAATCGTCTTGTGCGTTTTTTATTGTACGTAAAAGTTCCATCGCCTCACCTTTCTTCTTTGGTGCGCAACTGACCAC
>PUMO01000191.1 GCA_003551405.1 Mollicutes bacterium
CGGCTTCTACAAGACCCAGAACGCACAAGGCAAGACGGTGTATGAGCCGCGCACCGATACCTTCGGCGGCCACATCAACCGGCTATACGGCAACGCCAAGTCGCACCTTGGCAAGCTGACCCAGCTTTACAGCGTCCATGCGGTTACCCAGCAGGCGGTACGTCAAGGCTACCGCGTGCAGCGGAAGGAACAGCAGGACGGCACAATCACCCTTTCTGTCGTAGGAGGCTAACCATGCGCAAGATCGAGGTCACAATCGGCTTGGACGGCGCGGTCAAGATGGACGCGCAAGGATTCACGGGGAAGACCTGTGAAGAGGCAACGGATCAACTCATGATCCTTCTCGGAGGCGAGGGCGAATCGAAGAAGAAGCCCGAGTACTTCCAACCGCCTACCACTACCGCTGTCGGCGTCAAGAAGGTCTTTTGACATGGAAATCCGAGTCGGCACAGACGGCGAAGTGATGACCATGTACAACGAGGAATTCCTGTTGGGTTTCTTGGGCCGCCACAGGGTTGAGCGGCTGACGGAAATCCTCTTCAACGAGGATACGCAGGACTTCTACATTCAGCACTGCCACACCAAGGAATTGATTGCAGAGGGATTCGACACCTATTCCTCAGCAATCAGGTACGAGATCGATTGGTTTGAGCGTGCCATGCAAGCGGGGAAGGACCCCCGCTTTGTTTTTGCCCGAGCGTAAAAAAACCCCGGTATGAGAAGGAGGCGGGACTCATACCGGGGCGGCTAGGGCATTGCAACCGGAGAAGGGATGGGTCTCCGGGCCATCTGCACACTAGGGAGGGAATGCACAGATGACGAACCGCCACTCCACATCAGGGGAAATATGAAATGGCATCACCAAGTCGCACAACGAGGGGGAGTACGAAATGGCTGTAGAGAATGATAGCAAAGCTGTAGAAGATGTCAACTCCTCTAGAATGAAAGGGTTTTGCGCTACCTACCTTCGCATTCAAGAGCAGATCAATCGTATTGAAGGGCTGAAGCATTATGAGTATGACACGCTTCTGTTCATTCTTGATAGAACCGTACGGTTTGGTAAGACCCGAGAGCGGGTATCCGTGAGCCATCTACAGAAGGGGGTCTACCGCCGGGGTACCGGTGCGCTTATTCGCAGAGGCGTAGGGCAGAATCGAAACAACACGATTGCTACGCTGCGCAAACTTGCTGATCTCGGGTACTTGGTACGAGACGAATCAGGCCCCAGCACTGCGCCGATGTACGGCCTTTCGCTGCAAAAGTTTGATTTTTCAGGGATGGTAGGGGTATCTGATGAGATACTGGCAGGGGTATCTCGCCAGATACTGGGTGGGGGTATCTCGTCAGATACCCTAAAAGGTAAAAGAGACCTTAAAAGGGAAAAAAGGGCTAAAAGACTTCCCGGCGTGATCGCCGGGGATGTCGAAACTTTGAATCCAACAGAAGGAGAAGTTGTTGTGAATCTTCAAGAACGCATTGAGCAAGCGAAGACGAAGAACCGCGCTAAACGTGCACACAAGGCGCAGTCTCTTGCAACCAATTTCACAATCTCCAACCTGAATGCCCTATGGGCAGACTTAATGCTCCAGCACTTCCCTGACTCACGCTTCCCCGGACGATTTACCGTCGATATGTTCCACCGGCTCAGAGCCGGTCTGAAAGCCCAAGGGCTCCTCGATGACTCGGGCGATGCTATCGAACTGATACGCTACTCCATAGAAAACTGGACCTACCTCTACACTCTCTGCAATTGGGACCGAATCGGTCTCTTCTCTGCTCAACCAACGCCGATGGCGGTAGCCAGCGGAATCAAGATTCTCGTGGAGGCGCGGAATCGCGAGGAATCGGCAACGCGCTACCACTCTGCTTCTACGGCCCAAACCCGGATGGCCGCGCAGGAGCGCAAATTCAAAGAACGACAACAATACGTGGCGTTGAAACAACAATACGACGCGCCTGACCCCATGGGTGATGACGAGGACGATGACGGCTTCTTTGCGAAGCGCTTCAACCGTGAACTCGACAACCTATGGGCGGCACGATGAAGAGAACAATACAAGAACTCAGGGAATGGCAGCAGAAAGAATGGGGGCGAGCGGAATGGGAGTTTTACAATACGCTCATTCATTCCGTTGGCGGCAGACAACTCTCGATGGCAAGCACGCTTTGTGATGAAGGGTACTCCAGTATCCGCGAGATGATTTTGCGCGGAGACTTGGATACCAAGGGTTTGTACGTGTTTCCGAAAAAGTCGGAACACGCTTACAAGGCGACACAGGTCTTCAACCTTGTTACCAAGGAACTGCTTGCTCATGACATGAATCGGATGCACCTCATGCAGCAGGTACCCTTGGTGCGCCTGTACGAGGCTTTCGAGAAGGATGACTACGAAACTGTTGATAGCTTTCGTACGACTCACTACTTGTTGATCGAGGACTTCAGGGACAGTGCCGACCCTTTTTGGTTGGACAGCTATCCCGCCATCAAGCAGAAGATCGCTAACCTGATCGCCGGTAGGTTGTATTCTCCGACACTCCACACGAGTTTTTTGGCGACCCATGAGTTGCTGTACAAGAAGTACTCGGCGGGTTGGGAGCCGAAGCTCTTGAGTCTCATTGCGGAGAGAACAGTAACCCTTGGAG
>PUMO01000152.1 GCA_003551405.1 Mollicutes bacterium
CTTACGCAAAGCAAAATAATATCCATTATTTCAAAGATGTGACGAATAGGTCGAATGCGTATGAGCGAAACCGTATCCGCAATCAAATCATTCCACTTGTACACAAAGAAAACCCGCGTTACCTTGAAGCGTTTGAACGGCATATGGAATTTGTGAATGAAGCGGAACAACTGATTAAAGAAAAAATTGACACCCTTCCTGACTTAACCAAGGATCGCATGCCGCTTAAAACTTACTTTTCACTTCCGCGTATTGTAAGGCATCAATATCTTCAAACCCACCTTGATAAATTAAACGCTGAATCCTCCCTTGGGTATCATCATTTTCTTTCGATTGACCAACAATTAAATACTCAAAGCAATTTTGTTTACCCATTAAAAGATTCTCTGACAATTCACAAAGAATATGATACTTTTTATATGAAAGACAGCCCGCCTAATACACCTTGTTTGTTAAATATTAATTCCCAGGGAATCTATACGATTAATGAAAATCTCCGTTTAATTATTTCTAAGAAGAAAAAAAATCATAAGACTTTTAAAAGCTTTGAATTATGGTATAATAACAAAGTGTATCCATTACAATTCAGAACACGTGCGCAAGGGGATTACATACAGTTTAGTTATGGTAGAAAGAAACTTAAAGATTATTTAATTGAAAATAAAATTTCACCTGCTAAAAGAGATCAACTGCTCTTACTAACACGGGGTTCAAAAATACTTTGGATTCCTGAATTGCGTGTGAGCAGCATTCAAAACGAAACGAAACAAGTCATCTATGTTTCTTTAGAATGTATTTAGAAAAGTATGCCCCAACTCATGTGTTGACCTTTTAGGTAAAGCCTTGAAGGTCATTTTCTTAAATTAAAACAATCATCAGTCGTCACGTACTTAAGGAGTGAAACAAATGGCACAAAAAAAGCCAACACCACCGAACCAGCGCGCTAATAAAATCGGCAATCTTGTCGTTATGATGCTCATCCTTCTTTTTGTCTTTATGGCAATTTGGATGATTATGAATGCGGACGAAACAGAACCCACTGAATATAGCTACACTGATTTCAAGTATGAACTTGAACAAGGCAATGTTGACACCATTAATTCAACCCCTATATCCGGGGATATCAACCAAGGGTCCTTTTATCTTGAAGGGACACTAAGCGATGGGACAGAGTACTATTTGGAAGTGCCTACTCAAGGCTCGCTAGATGAAATCCGTACCATTGCGTTTGATAACAACGTTGATTTTTCCCATGAGCGTGGATCAACCTATAGCTTTTGGAATATTCTTGTTATCTTACTCCCAATTATTCTTATCATTGTCTTCATTGGATTTTTCATGCGCCAAAGCGGCGGTGGAAACAAAGCCTTTGATTTTGGTAAATCCAAAGCTAAACTCAACAAAGGAAAAACCACTACCTTCAAGCATGTTGCCGGTGTTGAAGAAGAAAAACAAGAACTCGCTGAACTCATTGACTTTTTACGTAATCCTAAAAAATACATGCAGCTGGGTGCACGCATTCCTAAAGGGGTGCTACTTGTCGGTCCACCGGGAACCGGTAAAACCTTACTGGCACGTGCGGTTGCAGGCGAAGCAGATGTCCCGTTTTACTCAATCAGCGGTTCTGACTTTGTAGAAATGTTTGTCGGTGTTGGTGCAAGTCGTGTACGCGACATGTTCAAACAAGCCAAGCAAAGTGCACCTTGTATCGTGTTCATTGATGAACTTGATGCGGTTGGACGCCAACGCGGTGCTGGTATGGGCGGTGGACACGATGAGCGTGAACAAACACTGAACCAACTACTAGTTGAACTGGATGGATTTGGTGTCAACTCAGGTATTATCGTCATGGCCGCCACTAACCGTCCTGATGTGCTTGATAGCGCCTTGCTGCGCCCTGGACGCTTTGACCGTCAAATCACAGTTGGACGCCCCGATATTAAAGGACGTACACAAATTCTTCAAGTCCACGCCAAAAACAAACGTATTGCTCAAACCATTACCTTTGATGATATCGCAAGACGCACCCCAGGATTCACAGGGGCAGACTTAGAAAACTTGCTCAATGAAGCCGCACTGCTTGCAGCACGTGAAAACAAACCATCTATTGAGCTCTCACATATAGACGAAGCGGTTGACCGCGTTATGATGGGACCTGCCAAAAAGTCACGCGTCTTTACAAAACGCGAACGTACATTCATCGCTTACCATGAAGCCGGCCATGCTGTGCTTGGTCTTAAGCTAGACAACGCTAACGTTGTACACAAAGTCACAATTATACCACGCGGCCAAGCCGGCGGTTATAACTTAATGCTTCCTGAAGAGGAAGAAGCATTCCTTAGAACACGCAAAGGTCTCATGGATCAAATTACTGGACTGTTAGGCGGCCGTGTTGCTGAGGAAATTACGTTTAATGAAGTCTCTACAGGTGCGCACAACGACTTCCAGCGTGCTACTGAAATCGCGCGTTCCATGGTTACTGAATACGGTATGAGCTCCTTAGGCCCTATTCAATATGAAAAACGCAGTGGCAATGTTTTCTTGGGCCGTGATTATAATGCGGACAAATCATTCTCTGATACCGTTGCACTTGAGATTGACAACGAAGTAAGAAAAATCATCAATGATGGCTATGAACTTGC
>PUMO01000139.1 GCA_003551405.1 Mollicutes bacterium
GCAGCAGCAGCAGCAGCAGCAGCAGCAGCAGCAGCAGCAGCAGCTGCGGTGGTGCGTTATCGAGTGGGCAAACACAGAAATGCCTGGCCGCCACAGCGCAGCCATGGCGCAGCTGCGCACGCAGCACGCAGCCGCGCGCGTGCGGGAGTGGGAGCAGCAGGCAGAGGCCCGGGCCCACCTGCAGCAGGCCCAACACTCACGCACCAGCATCGAGCAGCAGATCCAGCAGCAGCGGGAGAGAGGGTGGGAGGAGGCAGTGAGCAAGGCCAGGGCCAACCTGGGGAAGATAGCCAGGATGTCGCTGTCCACCTTTGGGCGGGCCTTTGGCGCCACGGGGTACGGCGTCCCCCACCTGCTCTTCCTCGCAGAGTTCAGCAGCATGCCAGCAGCCGCAGCAGCAGCCGTGGCAGCAGCAGTAGCCCAGCATGTGGACAAGGGCCTGGCAGCCACCCGGCCGCCCGGGGTCCCCTCCCACCTGCTCGCGGGCAACCCCAAGCGGGGGGGCATGGGGATGCTGCCGTGGCAGATCCACATCACCAGCCGCCACGCGGTGGGGGCGCGCACGCTCATCGTCGCCCTCACCCGGCCGCCAGCCACCACAGCAGCCCTCACAGAGCCCCCCTACGTGAGCGCAGCACGGGTGACCCTCACCCGCCGCTCCCCCGCCACCCACCCTGCCCTCCAGCTCCTGGTCCCGGACGCGCCCGTGACCGGGGACTGGAGTGGCGAGGGTGAGGGCCACCCGTGGGGGAGCGCCACAGGGGTGCTCCGCCGGTTCGCAGACGCCATGCGTGCCCTGGGCCCCCCCAACCCCCCCAAGCTGCTGGAGGCGGCGCCAGGCCCCTGGTGCGCGGACCAGCCGCTGTGGGGGCACCCCCACCTCCACCTGGAGCGCCTGCTCCAGGACCGCCCGCCGTTCATGCGGGAGCTCCTCAGCAGGCAGCGGGGGGGGGAAGCCGGGCACCCTGGGGCCCACACCCCTGAGCAGCTTCCGGACGTCCACACCATAGGGGACCTCGCCATCCTCCGGCGCCTCCTCGCCCACGCAGCAGCAGCAGCAGCAGCAGCAGCAGCAGCAACAGCAGCAGCAGCAGCAGCAGACATAGCAGTCGCCTTCCCGGCCGCCGTCACCGCGGCGGGGAAGGGGGGCCTCTCCACCCTTCACACGGTGACGGAGGCCCTGTGGGACAGCATACCAGCAGCGTGGGCCGAGGCGGCAGCGCAGCACACAGAATCAGCCCCCCCAGGGGCTCACCCCTACCCCACCAAAGCAGCAGTCCTCAGCATCCTGGACAGCACGGAGTGGGGGGGGGACACGAAGAAGGACGCTGAGGAGCAGCAAGCCAGGCAGGGCCTTGGGGCAGCAGCAGGGTGCAGGAAGGCAGCGCGGAAGCAGCCTGAGCACTCAACCCCGCTCAACCTCGCCCGCGGCAACAGCTTCACAGTGCGCAAGTGCACTTCCCTCCTCCTCCGCCCCGTTGCGCGGGAGCAGGCAAACCGCCGCCATGAGCTGGCAGCAGCCGCGCTGGCGTTGGAGCAGCAGCCAGCGGAGGGGGGCCCACCAAAACCCTCCCCTGCGGCAGCAGCAGCAGCGCTCGGCAGCCGCATGCGCGTGGCGTGGCAGCTCAGGTGGGAGAACAATTACAAGGAGACCTGGTGGCGCCTCCTGCTGGGGGGGGTGGGGGGCGCCGGGGGGCACGGGCTGGGATGGGCCAAGGGCAAGGCCTGCCCGTGCGGCTGAAGGCCAGCGGGGCTGGCAGCGGAGGGGTGCGTGTTGGCCGCGCAAGCGCGGGACCACGTGTTCTGGGGCTGCCCGGTGGCACAGGCAGTGTGCGCCCGGCTGCAGCGCAACCTCCCAGCAGGGAGCACGCTGCACCCGCGGCACCTCTGGCTGCTGGAGCCCCCCTGCGCGGCCATCCATGCAGCAGTCTGGGCGGCAGTGGGCATGGCCGCCCTCACAGCCATCCACAGAGCGCGGAACAGCATGTTCCGGGCCAAACCAGCAGCAGCAGCTAGCAGGGTGCAGCAGCAGCAGCAAACACAACAAGGGGCGCAAAGCAGCGGGAGGAGCGCTGCGCAGCAGCTCATCATCAACACGGGGGCGGCGAGCTCAGCCGTGGCGCACTTCGTCCGGAGCGTGCAGGACTTTGTGGAGGCGGGCCGGGGCTCGGATGAGACCAAGGCGTTGTGCGAGAAGATTGGTGCTGGACACCCTTTTATTCACTCTGTAGGCCCCTCGGACCTGCAGGTGTGCATTTCATTGTGACCTGGCCCTAGGCCTGTGTCTTCTAGAGTAGTCTGTCCAGTCTGTACCTAGTTCTGTGGGTCCTGGGTGTGCTGCTCCCTAGCTTGGCCTTTCCTTTTAGGGGGGTTTCAGGTTTTCACGTTTCAGCTGTTCGTGCCTCGCTTAGGCAGTGAGGGGGGTGCTGCTTGGCATCTTTCGTTTGGGCCACTATGTTGGTAATCCCGTGTCAGCTTCCAGGCCCCTCCTCCCCTTGCGTGCTGTTTAGTTAGGCCGGACCCCTGTCTCTATACTTTTTTTCGTTTATCTTGCAGCGCTCTTCCATGGGCAGTCGCCACTTCCCCGTAGTGTAATACCTCCGCTCCGAAGGGGGTACCCACCGATGCACCACAA